>CAMYWI010000153.1 GCA_947302675.1 uncultured Selenomonadales bacterium
ATGACGATATGGTATCCCACTGCTATTGGAAGAATGACGAGGAAATTATTGCTTGCGACTTCAACGAGGGCGAGTTCCCCGACTTAACGGCGGATACATGCCTTTGTGCGTTCACCGCTGAGTTTGTCGAGTTGCTCCCGCAGTTTCTTGATAATATGTGCGCCGCCGCGCAGAAACAAATTTTGATGTGGTGTCGCCCAGTTGACACGGAGGGCAAGGAAATTTATCGCTGGTATCACCCGTTCCTTGTCGACTTCACGGAGAAATTTTTGATTGAAACGCTGGCGCAAAAAAATTTTCAACTCGCCGCGCAGTGCGTTGATTCGAGTAACCGCTCAATAATTTTTTATGACTTTAGGAGAATTTGACATGGCGTCGGAAAAAACTTTTTATGGCTTATCTGAGGGCGTCTTCAAGGCTTGCCAATACTTGGGCTTGAAATTCCCCGCCGCGCCTGAAACTTCCGAGCAAAAATTTCCGTCCGATTATTTCGGCGGCGACTTCGATTTAGATTTGGAGACGACGGAAAAATTGCGGGCGGAAGCTGTCTTGTCGATTGATAAATTTACCGTCGTGCACAGGACTTTTGTCGAGCGGTTTTACGCGCAAAAGCCCATTAAGCACACCAAAACCGACTTGAGCGTTTACTTTTGCGACTATCTGATTAACTGCTTGAAACCAAACGATGTCGCCGTTAAAAATTATTTTTACTTCGAGTTTTACAATAAGTCGTTCGAGTTGCGCGAAACTTTTATGCTGATAAAGCATTCGGTCTTGCGCCGCCACATTGCTAACGACCACGCCGCCGACAACGAATTTTTAAGCAAAGCCAGAGCCAACGAAATTTTTAGCGACTTCCTTCACCGCGACTGGCTCAACACCATGACTTGTAGCTTTGAACAGTTCAAGCTCTTTGTAAAGAAACACCCGCGCTTTTTCTCGAAACTCGCCGTCGGTTCGCAGGGCAAAGGAGCCGCCGTCGTTGACACCGAAGATAAAAGCCGTAAACGGCTTTTTAACAACCTCAAAAACCGCAACAGGATTGTTGAGGAGCTTGTCAATCAGCACGCGGCGATTAGCGAATTTTGCGGCGACACGGTAAATACGATTCGCGTCAACACTTTCCTTGACGTTCACAACGTCGTGAACATTTTGACGGCGAGCGGCAGGTTCGGCAGAGTTGGCAACGTCACCGACAATTTTACTGTCAAGGGCTACGCTGTCATCATTGACCCGAAAACCGGCGTGATTATTTCCGACGGCATGAGCAGTGCTCACGAAATCGCTAAAGCTCATCCAGATAGCGGAAAAGTTTTTCGCGGTTTTCAATATCCGTCGTGGGAAAAAGTTCGCGCCGCCGTTACCGCAATGGCTTATCGAATTTCCGCGATTCGTCATATCGGCTGGGACATTGCCATAAACGCGGAGGGCGAGCCGGTTCTTATCGAGGTCAACGTTGATTCGGGCGTCGGCGTTCAGCAAGCTCCCGATTCGCGCGGAAGGCTTAATCTTTATCAACCGCTCCTTGACGAGGTTCAAAGCTATCAAGCTGACGAGCTAAAATTTTTGGGCTATCGCGTCAACAACCTTGAAGACTTCGCGACGGCTTACGAGACTTCGCCTGCGCGGCAGGATTTTCGCTTGCGTTATGCACTGCTCAAGCTCCTTCCCGACTGCAAAAGTCTGATTGATTTGGGTTGCAGAAAAGAAAAATTGCTTAAAGGTTTTTGCCCCGCCAATGTCAAATATTTCCCTATCGATTTTGAAAAGCATGACGAGGAAGTTATCGCTTGCGACTTCAACGAAGGCGAGTTCACCGACATGACGGCGGACGCTTGCTTGTGCGCGTTCACGGCGGAGTTCGTCGAACTTTTGCCGCAGTTTCTTGATAACATGTGTCACGCCGCGCAGAGGCAAATTCTGATGTGGTGTTCGCCCATCGACAGGGAAGTTGATATAAAGTATCGCTGGGAAAATCCCTTCCTAACAGACTTCACAGAGGACTTTCTGATAAATTCAATGGCGAAAAATAATTTCAAGCTCGCCGCGCAGTACACCGCACCCGACAATGCGGCGGCTATCCTCTACGACTTCAGGAAAGTTTAAGCCAACTCCGCTCTCAATGAGCTAGATATAAAAGTTTTTATTAAAGGGGGACTCATTATGAGTAAAACTGTTGTCAACCTTCCGTCGTTGATTAGCGACTACTACACGCTCGCGCCCGACCCGGAGAATAAGACTCAGGGCGTCGCGTTCGGCACGTCGGGGCACAGAGGCAGCTCCAAACTCCGCAGTTTCAACGAACAGCATATCCTTGCTATCGCGCAGGCTGTCTACGAGTACCGCACCGCCGAAAAGATTCAGGGACCGCTCTACATTGGCGCGGACACTCACGCCCTTTCCGAGCCGGCTCTCCGCTCCTGCGTCGAAGTCTTGGCGGCTAACGGCGTCGACATCATTCTGCAGGACGAGTTCAAACCCGTCCCGACGCCCGTCGTAAGCAGAATTATCCTTGCGCACAACTACGAGCGCAAAGAGGCTAAACAAGCTGACGGTATCGTCATCACGCCGAGCCACAATCCTCCGACCGACGGCGGCATTAAGTACGACCCGACAACCGGCGGTCCCGCCTCTGCCGAAACCACGAAGATTATCCAGAACCGCGCCAATGAGATTATCGCGCAGGGCGTAGACAAAGTTGTTAAGCGCGTCCCGTTTGAAAAAGCTGTCAAAATGGATAACGTGCACTTCATGGATTACATGCGCCCCTACGTCGAGGCTCTCGGTCGCGTTATCGACATGGACGCCGTTATCAACAGCGGCTTGAACGTCGGCGCAGACCCGCTCGGCGGCTCCGGCATTTTCTACTGGGATTTGATTAACGAAGTCTACAAGATTAAAAATCCGATCAAAGTCGTCAATCCCAACATCGATTACACGTTCAGTTTCATGCCGCCCGACCATGACGGCAAAATCCGTATGGACTGCTCCTCGCCGTTCGCTATGGCTAATCTTATCGCGCTTAAAGACAAGTACGACATCGCCTTTGGCAACGACACTGACTACGACCGTCACGGCATTGTTACGCCGCAAGGTCTCATGAATCCCAATCACTATCTCGCCGTCGCGATTAAATACCTCTTCCAGAATCGTCCCGGCTGGAGCAAAGACGCTATGGTCGGCAAGACCTTAGTTTCAAGCTCGCTGATTGATAAAGTTGCGGCGGACATCGGGCGCAAGCTCTGTGAAGTTCCTGTCGGCTTTAAGTGGTTCGTTGACGGCTTGTTTGATGGTTCAATGGGCTTTGGCGGCGAAGAGTCTGCGGGCGCGTCCTTCCTTTGCAAAGATGCAAGCGTTTGGACGACCGACAAAGACGGCATTATTATGGACTTGCTCGCCGTCGAAATCACCGCGAAGACCGGCAAGAATCCTTCCGAACACCACAAGGAACTCACCGACAAGTTCGGCACGTTCTACTATGCGCGTAAGGACACGCCCGCCACGCCCGACCAGAAAGCGGCTCTCGGCAAATTGGCTCCCGAAAACCTCAAGGCTGACACGCTCGCTGGCGCGAAAATTACTGGCAAGTTCACCAAAGCTCCCGGCAACGGCGCATCTATCGGCGGCTTGAAAGTCGTCACCGATCAAGGTTGGTTCGCGGCTCGTCCCTCTGGCACTGAGGACATGTGCAAAGTCTACGCAGAAAGTTTCGTCAGCGCAGAGCACCTCGCACAAATTCAAAAAGAGGCGGGCGAAATCGTCGCCTCCGTCGTGTAATTGATTCGCTCACATGCGAAAGGAGACTTCCCAAATGGCATTAACTCTTAAATCCGGTTTCAGTTTCGACTATGATAATCTTTTCGGCGAAGGCAAGGTTACTCAAGCCGACCTCGACAGCTTTGCCGAAGACCTCAAGAAAGCTCACGCGGCTATGAAAGTTATGCGCGAGTCGGGCTTTATCAAAGCTCACCTCAGCAAGGACGGCGCGCCCGAAAAAGTTTACTTCTCCAAACTCCCCTACATCACCGAAGAAAACGGCAAACTCAATCTCAACAGCCCCGCCAGCATTCAACGCCTCCACGACTTCACCGAGAAAATCCGCAACAACGTCGACGCGGTTGTCTCGCTCGGTATCGGCGGCTCTTTCTTGGGCAACAAGGTTTTGTTCGATATTTTCTGCGGCGAATTCTGGAACACTTGGACGACCGAACAGCGCAAGGGCTTGCCCAAAGTTTACTTCAGCGGTCAGAACATTGACCCGCGCAGAACCGGCGACATTATCAATCACCTCAAGGCTATGGCGGCGGCGCATCATCACGCCATGCACCACGAGCTTGGGCATGAACATTCGCACGAGAAAGAATTCAATCATAACAACCCCGACATTTCGCACAGCCACGACCCGAATTTGAAAATCGATCATAAGTTCAAAGTCATGCTGATTTGCATTTCCAAGAGCGGCGGCACTCTCGACACGATGAGCAACTTTA
>CAMYWI010000154.1 GCA_947302675.1 uncultured Selenomonadales bacterium
CGACGATACTTTTTGTAATCGCCATGCCCAAGCCGGAGCTGCCGTATTTGTTCGTGGCGGAAGAATTTTCTTGGCTGAACGTGTCGAAAATCTTTGGCAGATATTCTTTGCTCATGCCAATGCCCGTGTCCGTTATCGTAAAGCGGAGCGTGGTCTTCTTGTCGAAGTCGGCAGTCTTCTCAACGCTCAACTCGACCTTGCCGCCCTTGTTCGTGAACTTGACCGCGTTGCCCAAAATATTTATCAGCACCTGCCGCAACTTCACGCTGTCGCCAATATAAAACTCGTCGAGTTGCCCGTCAATGCGGCAGTTGTATTCAAGCTCCTTTTCTTTGCATTGCCCGCTAAAAATCGTGTTGATTTGCTCAATCAGTTTCGGGAAGGAAAATTCTTCGTTCTTAATGGTCATACGCCCCGACTCAATGCGGCTCATGTCGAGAATATCATTTATCAAGCTCAGCAAGTGTTGCGCGGACGTGCCGATTTTCTCTAAGTAACCTTTGACGTTCGCGGAAATGTCCGGCTCGTGGAGCGCGAGATTGTCCAAGCCGATAATGGCGTTCATGGGCGTGCGGATCTCGTGGCTCATACTCGACAGGAAAGTTGTCTTGGCTTTGCTCGCCTCTTCCGCAGTCTTGAGCGCGTCGCGCAGGGCTTGGCTCTTCGCCAATGCGTCGCGCATTTCCGAATCAATATTCACAAAGCCGACGCCGATAACGTGATTTGAAATTCTCGTGCCGTCGTCAGCAATGCCGACGCTCGCCATGCGAATCATCTCGTAAACTTCCTTGCCGTTGCGATTTGCCAAGTAGCGATAAGTTATGACCGAATTATCTTTCAAGCTCTCGCGAATATTATCCGGCTCAATGAACTTCAAAAAGTCTTCGCGATATTCTGCCGTGACGTAGAGATTTGCGTACTCGGTGAATCTTCTGCTGAAGGTGAAGCCTTCGCCCTCCGCAAGCGCAGTTTTTAACTCGGTGTCGCCTCTGTAGCAAACGCCCGAATCGTCAGCAAGATTGACATAGTAGACACTGCGATAGTCGCTCGCCAACGCGCGAATCATGTTGTCTTGCTGAGCTTTTTCCTACTCCTGCGCCAAAAGTTCTTCCTGCAGGGCAAGTTGCTCTTCAAGCTCCTGCTGCTTAATGCGGTTCTCGGCGTCGGCAGTTTCCTTTTCCAACTTGGCTTTGGCGGCTTTGCGCAGTTGAATGATTATCATCGTGAACAGCCCGATTAAAACCAACGCCGTTATGATTGAGTGCGCCAGGCTTCGCGAAATAATTCCGTCGGTGATTTCGCCGATTTGCTCACTGATTATGCTCTCGCGAATCAGATATGTCAGCATCCAATCCGTGCCGTGAACGGGAACGTAGCACATCGTTTCCTTAACGCCGTCATAGGTGAACGCGGCGAAACCTTTTATCCCGTTTTCAAAATCGCGCTTGACCTTTTCGACAGAGTAGCCTTTCTCGAATTGTGCGTTCGCCATTGCTTCGTAAAGATTTTTTTCACTCGAATGACTGCCGAGCACCGTGCCCGTCAAAGAAATTCCGTCGTCGGTGTAAATGTTGCAGAAGGTCGTTCCGTTGTCTGCTGTCTGCAACGAAAACGCTTCCAACATGCGAGCCATATTAATTTCCATGAAACAAGCCACGAGAGTTTTCCCGACGAACGGCAAATTATCCGCAGGCATCGCTACGACAATTTTCTTGTTGTTGCCGTCGAGATTTTTAATGAAAATTTCCGTCTCGGTGATATTTTTGTAGTCGAAGTTGTAAATGGCAATGTCGTTGCGAGTGCCGCGCGAAGTGTAGATCAAGCCGTCCGCGTCGACAAAGGCGAATTTTTCCAAGCCGTAAAGCAATTTCATTCGCGCTTGGTAAGCTTGCAATTTCTCGACGCTGCTCAAGTCGTCTTTCTGCATGAGATTCATTGCAATGTTCATGTCGTTAATGTAATCGCTCAACTTGTCCGCGACGACCTGCTCGCGTCTGCCCGCCAACTCGTCAAGGTAAAGAAGGCTCACGGTTCGGACTGCCTCCGCGTTGTCTTCGCTCACGCTTGTTCCCATCCAAAACGTGCCGGCGATAAGAATCACCACGACGACGAGTGCCCCGATTATAAATTCCTTGATGATTTTATTTTGTTCGATCTTCATTTTTCCGCCACCTCCGGAAAAGTTCACGCCCTTAAGTTTTTTAGCTATTGTATTCAAAATTTTTCCGTTGTGCAATTCCCAAAAATGATTTATATTTTACCGAGTAATTTTTTGGAGGCGATTGACTTTGAAAATAGCCTACGCGCAAATAAAAATCGCGGCGGGTCATCCTGACGTGAACTTAAAAAAAATTTTGCGGCTCATTGACCAGGCACGAGCCGCCCGCGCAGATATGATAATTTTTCCGCAGATGACTTTGTCGGGGCAAATGCTCGGCGAAAACGTCTGGGCGCAAGAATCTTTCCTCAACGACTTGGAAAGTTGCGGCGAAGAAATTATCGCGGCGAGCAAAAATATTTACGTAGTCTTTGATGATTGGTCGGAGGAAAGTTACATCGTTGCCAAAGACGGCGAGACCGTCGAGACTTACGATTTGCCGCTGAATATAAATTTTGCCTCCGACGACGAATTCCTAGACAGCGACGCGAAACTTGGCGTGCGATTCACTTCCGAGCCGTTCAATATCGACAAAGAAATTTTCGGCGAGGAAGTCAATTATCCCGTAATTCACGTCGGGGCGGTCGGCATTCAAAACACAGGCAAGACGATTTACACGTTCGACGGCGGGAGCGCGGTCTTCAATTCTCGCGGCGAAGTCGTTCAGCGTGCCGAGCCGTTCGCGGAGTGTTTGAACTTCGTCGAGCTTGAGGAGATTGACGACATGCCCGCGCTTGAACTTCCCGACGTTGACGAGACGGAAAAAATTTATCGCGCGATTCATTACGGCGTGAAAACTTTCCTTGAGCAAATCGGCATGAGCAAAGTTGTTATCGGCGTGAGCGGCGGGATTGATTCGGCGGTTGCCGCCGCGCTTTACGTTCAAGTTGTCGGCGCGGAAAATGTTTATCTCGTGAACATGCCGAGCGTCTTCAACTCCGCCACGACCAAAAATCTCAGCGAACAGCTTGCAAAAAATCTCGGCTGTAAATATTTCGTCGTGCCGATTCAAGAGTCGGTCGATTGGACGGTTAAGCAGTTTGAAGAGCGCGGCATTACCGTTTCAAACTTTGTCAAAGAAAACAGTCAAGCCCTCGACCGTAGCGCGAGGATTTTGGCGACAATGGCGGCGGCAGTGGGCGGCGTCTTCACCTGCAACGCGAACAAAGCCGAGACGACCGTTGGATACGCGACGCTTTACGGGGACGAGGCGGGCTTTTTATCTGCGCTCGCCGACCTTTGGAAGTTCCAAGTCTATGACCTTGCGCGTTATATGAACGAGAAAATTTACAAGCGCGAAGTCATTCCGCAGGGGATAATTGACATCGTGCCGAGTGCCGAGCTGTCGACCGCGCAGAACGTTGACGAGGGCAAGGGCGACCCGCTCCGCTATCCGTATCATGATTATTTGCTCCGCGCGTTCGCCGAAGACGATTTAACGCCCGAAGACATTTTGCGTTGGTACGTGAGCAGTGAGGTTGAAGACAATATCGGCTGCGCGGCGGGGCTTGTCGAAAAATATTTCCCGACGACAAAAGATTTTATCGCGGACTTGGAACGTTGGTGGAAACAATTTATGGGCATGGGCATTGCCAAAAGAATTCAGTCGCCGCCGATTCTCGCCGTGACTTATTGCCCGTACGGAGCGCGGCAGGAGTCGCAGAACGGTCCGCACTTCACCAAAAAATATCTCGCGCTCAAAAATAAATTGCTTGGTGACAAATGATGAAACCGACGCAGGAACAGATAATAAAATTTTTCCACCAAAACTCAGTGATAGATTATTTGGAAATTGAAGTTGTGCCGACGCCCGACGGCGAGGCGCGGCTCGAACTGTGCGCGGACACGCGCCACGCGAATTTATATTCAATGGCGCACGGCGGAGTTTTGGCAACAATGGCGGATACGGCAATGGGCGCGAAATGCTTGGCATTAAACAAAAAAGTCGTGACCATCGCGTTGAACATGGAGTTCATGCACGCGGTCATGACGAATACGCCGCGCGTCTTCACGGAGGCGAAAGTCTTGCATGACGGGCGCAAAACTATGGTCTGCGAATGCAAAATCCTCGACGCTAAAGGCAAACTCTACGCCAAAGCCGGCGCAACCTTTTTTGTCGTCGGCAACCTCAACGAGACGTAGTTAAGTTGTCAGAAAAAATCGATGCGGAGTAATTGACCAAAAAAAAAAAAACAATTATTATAATGCCTGTGAAGTCATTCAAAAAATTTCGAGAGAAGGTAGTTTAATGACCCAACAGGAAGTAATGAAAACCTTTATGCAGAGCCTCGACAACTCGACGCTCAACGGAGCCGCCGCCTTCAACGAGG
>CAMYWI010000155.1 GCA_947302675.1 uncultured Selenomonadales bacterium
CTGATATTGTTCCATCATGGGCGTTAAATTTTTTTCGTTCAAGTCCTCACCTCTGAAAATTTTTCCCAAGCAAGTTTAACAAGCATTTCTATTTGCGTCAACAAAATTTCTAAAATGTCGCCCGCCAGGTGACACAATTTTTATTTTGTGTGATATATTGTGCTTAGAAAGTTTGAATTCAACCAAAGGAGCTTGATTATCATGACAGAATTAGTTTTTATCCTCGACCGCTCCGGCTCAATGCGGGGCTTGGAAAGTGACACTATCGGCGGATTTAACTCTATGATTAAAAGGCAACAGGAAGAGGCTGACGGCGACGCCTTTGTCTCAACTATCCTTTTCAATCACGAATCCTTTGTCCTGCTCGATAGAGTTCCACTCGCCGAAGTTCAGCCGCTCACAGAAAAAGATTACCAAGTCGGCGGTATGACTGCCCTGCTAGACGCGGTTGGAGACGCCCTTAAACACATCAAAACTATTCATAAGTACGCCCGCGCAGAAGACGTGCCTCAAAAAACACTGTTCGTTATCACGACCGACGGCATGGAAAATTCCAGTCACAAGTTCAACTACAAAGAGATTAAAAGCCTTATCGAACAGCAAAAGGAAAAGGGTTGGGAATTCATTTTCTTGGGCGCGAACATTGACGCCGCCGAAGTCGCCGAGCATATCGGCATTGACGCCCGCCGCGCCGTCAACTATCACTCCGACAAAATCGGCACACGCAAGGCTTACGGGGCAATGGCGAATTTCATGAGTGCTTTCGCCGCGCCGTCATTCTCTAACTTTTTCGACGACGATTCTTGGCGCGAAGAAATTGACAAGGATTTTGAAGAGAGAAGTAAAGACTAACGATAAGTTTCGCCTCGTTGCAAAAAAATTCCCTCCCGCGCGGAGGGTTTTTTTATTCCTTGCGAATCAGCTTGGCAGAAAAAAAGCCGTCGGTGTTCGTGACGTGCGGCAGGAGTGTTTTCACTTCGGCAAGCTCAAAATTTTTGTTGTCGGCAAGAAATTTTTCGACGACCTCTTGATTTTCGCGACGTAGAATTGTGCAAGTGCTGTAGAGTAAAGTCCCGCCGCACTTGAGAGTTTTCGACGCACTCGACAAAATTTCTTCTTGCAGGGCGGGCAAAGCCTTCAACTCGTCGGGCGTTTTCTTCCAACGCAAATCAGCCTTCCGCCTCAACACGCCTAAGCCAGAGCACGGCGCGTCAACCAAAACTTTGTCGGCTTGTTCAAAAAATTTGTCGCCGATATTTTTCGCGTCAATCAAAGTCGGCTCAATGATTTTTATGCCGAGACGGTCGGCGTTGGCTTTGATAAGCTTGAGTTTGTGCTCGTGAATGTCGGCGGCAACAATTCGCCCGCGATTTTGCATAAGCTCCGCAAGATGAGTAGCCTTGCCGCCAGGAGCCGCGCAACAATCAATCACGAAGTCGCCCGCCTTAGGATTGAGAAGTCGCGCCGCCGTCATGGAGCTTTCGTCCTGCACTTGGCAAAGACCTGCGCGGAGCGTTTGGAAGTCGTCAAGCCCGCTGTGATTTTTGCAGATAATTCCTTCGGGCGCGAGCGTCGACGGCTCGGCTTGCACTTCTAAATTTTTCAGCGCGTCCAAAAGATTTTCGCGCGTCGTCTTTAAAAAGTTCGTGCGGAGACAAAGTGGCGGGTTGGTGTTGTCGAAGTCCAAAAGCTTTTTCGTGTCGTCAATCCCGAACTCTTCCGCGAAAAGTTTCACGAGCCACGCGGGGTGAAAAGTCCTTAACGCCAATGAATTTAAGTCGTCGCCCGTCGGAAAATCTGATTTATGCGGCTCACGAACTGCCGAGCGCAAGACTCCGTTGACAAATTTCGATTCGCCAATTCCACAAAATTTCTTCGACAGCTCCACCGATTCATTGACCGCCGCCGAGTTCGGAACCCTGTCCAAAAAAAATATCTGATAGAAACCAACGCGCAACACTGCCAAAATTTTCTCGTCGACTTTGGCGAGCGGTCTCTTCAAGTACTTTGCAATTTTCCAATCGAGCGACGCGCCCGCCTTGACTGTGCCATAAACCAACTCCGTGCAAAATTTCCTATCGAGGTCGGAAAATTTCTCTTGCCGCAAAACCTGCGCGAGTTCGACGTTTGAATAAGCTCCGTTAGTCGAAACGTTGTAAAGAATTTTCGTCGCCGCCAATCTCACTTTGTCCAAAAACTTTCCCTCCAAAGAAAATCGAAAAGCAGAAGGGGCGGCAAGGACGCCGCCCCTCGACACCGCGTTTCAACAGGATGTTGAAACGGTGACGCCCTTTTCTTTGCTTACTTTCTTTTGGGCGTAGCAAAAGAAAGTAAGAGAAATTTCAATCTATCTGCAGAACTTTGAAGTCGCCGACCGCCGCAATGATTTTCTCGTCGCTGACTTCGTTGTTCCTGTCCATGAAAACTTCAATGAAATTTTTGTCCGCGCGATAAACCGCGTCGCTCACGCCGTCCAAAGTCTTCAACGCGACAGAAATTTTTTCCTGAATTTGCTCTGGAGCCTCGACGTAAACAACTTTGTAATCGAGCCGCTCAATCTTGAAAATCACGGGGCGCGTGCCGTCGTTGCAACAGGCAATCATAATGTGTTCATCGTTCGTCCAGCCGCGCATAATCGAGCCGCCCTGCAACGCCGTATAAACGTAGCGGCTGAAACAATCCCACGCCTCCGAACAATGCGCGCCCTTGCCCATTTGCCAGAACGTATCCTCGTCGCCGTAACGTTCAAAAAGATATTTCGCGCCTACCTCGTAGAAAGGACACGCGCCCGACTTCGGGTCTTCAAGATATTTTTCTTGCAAGTCGGGGAAAACCTTCTTGTCAATGACGGTCATCTTGCACTTGTACTGCATTTCGCTCACTCTCCCAAATGAAAAACGCTTGAAAAATTTTTAGCCTGTGTTATAATGACTGCCGTGCAGTTTTGAAGTATTGAAGTTGTGTAGTAATTGCTCATTGCAAAACGGCAGGCGGTCTAATAGCAAGAAACCCCCAGAAAGGGGGCGGATGGCGATGTTTACGATCATTTTCAGAATCATAATCATCGTGTTGATAATCCTCTGGATTTTCACCGGAACAGCCGCCTAAGCTTCACCGTAGCTAATAGCGGCTAAAGTCTTTACGAACTACTTAGATATACATTGGGGGCAGACCGTCTATGAGCACCGTCCTGTTACCAGCAGGACGATTTTTTTCTGCCCGAATCTTATTTAACTATATCTTTATTCAACGACTGAATTATAATCGCCGCGCGGGAAATTGTCAAATGAAAAGCTCCGTGATGAAGACGACCGCGCAACACAGCACCGCGACTTTGAAGAGGCTCGCTCCGAACCACGCCGCCAAAATTCCCGCAACAAGCGCAAGCCCGCCCGATATTTGAGACTGCGTGGCGTCGATTATCGCGGGGAAGGTCATAACCGCAAGCGTCACGTAAGGTACGTAATGTAAAAATGAACGAACCGTCCGATTTTTTATCTCGCCACGAATTAAGGTTAGCGGCAGGATTTTTATCGCTAACGTCACCGCGCTCGCAACCAAAATGTAAATCCAAATGTCATGCGTCATCACTTTGCTCCTTGACGGGGAAGAGAATCGCCGCCGCGCCCGCAATTAAAATCGTCAGCGCGATTGTCCGATTGCCCGCCGACACTTCGGGGAAAAAATTTTCGGCAAGATAACTCAACAAAAAACTTGCCGCGACTGCCCCACCGATTATCTTATCTTTGCGAGCCGGCGGAATTATTATCGCCAAAAACATTCCGTAAAGCGCGACGCCCAATGCACTAACCGCCGCCTCCGAAAAGAAATACCACGCGACAATTCCGCAAGCCGTTCCCAACGACCAGCCCGGCAGAGCTACAAGCATTGCGCCGTAATTGTAAAAGGGATTGAGCCAACGTCCGCTCCGCGCTATCGATATGCCAAAAAGCTCGTCCGTCACGTCGAATCCGACAAAGATTCTGTGATAGAACGGCGTCTCCGGCGAAAACTTTTGGCTTAAAACTGTGCTCATCAAAACGTAGCGGGCATTGGCGACCAGCGTCATCAGCGCGATTTCAAGGTAGGGCGCGTCCGATTTAATAACAACAAACGCCGCGTACTCGCCCGCCGACGCATTGTTCAGCAAGCTGATTACAAAACCCTGCAACGGACTGAAACCGACGTACTTGGCGACAATTCCCAACGAAAAGCCCACGACAAAATATCCTAAACCTATCGGCGTGCCGTCGCGAATCCCTTCCAACAACGCCTGTCGATTCTCACTCGTCATAGAAAATTAATCCGTCCTTCTCCAACTCCGCTCGCAAGCCGCGCATGAAAATTTTGCCAGGGTCAGGCTTCTTCGCGTAGTAACCTTCGACAAGCTCAATGTGCAAGCCGCTCGCCCGCGCCGCGTCCTGCTGATAATGCCCGAACACATATTTTATCGTCGGATATT
>CAMYWI010000156.1 GCA_947302675.1 uncultured Selenomonadales bacterium
ACCCCGAGTAGCCAGCTCGGGGTTCAAACGTTTTTAAGAGCTATTTCCTGCTTATGAAAATTCCTGCGAGTATCAGAATCAGCGCGGGGAAAACCATTAGCGAAAGCTCCTCGCCGAAAGCGAACGTCGAGATAAAAATTGCCAATATCGGAACGAGATACGCTAGGTTCGCCGTCCGCGCAGTGTTCGCGGTTTTTTCCAATGCCAATGCCCACGTCAAGTACGCCACCGCGTCAATCAGCACGCCGAGCCAGATTAAGTTCAAAAGTTGTCGTGCGCTCGGCAAAATCCACGTCTCGAAAAAATATCCCGACACACCCGCACAGATTGCCGTCGTCGCCCAGATTATCATCATTGCAAACTTTTGTTCGAGCCGAATTTTTTTGTTGAGCACGGAAAATAATCCGTAGCACGCCGCCGCGATTACGCAACTCAACGCGCCGAAGATTTTTTCTATCGAGAAACTTTCGCCAATGCCGCCGAGCATCACGAGCACGACGCCGATAAATGACATGCCGACCGCCAAAAGTTTTCGCCGCGTCAATTTTTCGCCGAGCACAGGGCACGAGAATAAAACTATCATCAGCGGCCACAGGTAATTGAGTATGCAAGCCTCCTGCGAAGTGAGCCGGTCGAGTCCATAATAGAAGAACGCCGAGTACAGGAACAGCCCCAAGAATCCCAGCCAACTTGCCGTGAAAATTTTTTCTGCCGAGAAATTTTGCCGCCCGCCGCGCAGATTCACCGCGAGCAAAAATAAAAACGCGAACAAGCTACTGATTGCCAACGTCTCGAAGTTCGGCAGGGCGTTCAATAAATCTTTGGTCAGCGCGGGCATTGCTCCCCACAAAATCACCGTCACTGCCGCATAAAAGTTACTGCTCAAAAAACCCCCTCCATTACTCAAGCGACTTGATGAGCAAAAATTTTTCGCGCACGGAAATTATCTGCGTCTCATCGTCGAACTCCGCCTGATAAAATTCAAAGTCGCGCACGGATTTTCGCAGGCGCACGAGCTTTTGAATCAGCTCCAACTTGTCATCGAGTGTCGTCCGCAAGCCGAAGATCATTCCCTTGAGCGCGTTCAAATCGTATTTCAAATTCCGCATGAACTTGTTGTCGTACCGATAAAATTTATCCGCCAAAAAAATTCGGTACTCCTGCTCGTAACTCCAATCAGCCGTCTTGCGATAAAATTTTTCGCAGTAAATGTCGTCGTAGTCTTCGGGTTTCGCGACCTCGTCAAGCTTACAACTCTTAACGCCGCCCGCGCCCGTCAACCAATCCTCCGCGCGAAGAAAATTCAAATGCCTCAGCGTGTCGAAGAAATTCCGTTCGATAAGTTGTGCGCTGTAGTTTATCGGCTTGACCTCCAACGACTTCGCCGCAAAGTTTATGTATTCGCGCCCGCCGAAATTTTCCGTCTCGTAGATAAAGCAAATGCCTCTGTGGTTGTCGGCGTAGTTGCCCCACATCGCCGAGTTGAGCGGCGTCGTCGAAAAGCACACGACATAGCCATTGGGATACATAATTTCCTTCAACCGCTCGGCGTAAATGCGCGGGAAAAAAATCTTGAGCCGCAAGATTTTTTGCTTAAGTTCGTAGTTTAAATCGGTCGCGGCGCGGCGATTCAACTTCAGCGCGAGTAGCCCCGACTCCATTGCGTCGCAGTTCAAATTTTCTATCTCGTCAATCTGCCGCTTGCGCTCCTCGTCGCCGATATTTCTAAGCTCCTCAAAAGAAGTCTCATATTCCACGTCGAAAAAGTTTTCGTCAAAGTCCGTTGGAACCAAGCCGAGCGACTTACACTTTTTAACGCAGAGATGACAAGCCGCGTCGGTGACCGCCCGCAAAATGAATTCAATCTCCTTGCCGCGACACTTGATATTTTCCCTGCCGTAAAACTCGACGACCTGCTGAACTTCACGCCCGCGCAGAAAATCTTCGCCAAGCTCCTTGAAAATCCGACTGAGCGGCGAGTTGTCGAACTGTTGAAGATTTATTGGCATGACCCGATTTTTAAAGTCCGACAAAAAATTTTGCCGACCGCCAAAGTTCCGCGTCATCAGCAAATAAGTCTGCAAGTTGTAAAACAAACTGCACACGAAATTTTTTAGCAAGCCTTCCCACGCCGGCGCGTCGCCCTGCCAAAAAATCTTCAAGTAGCCTTCAATCGGGTCGTTAAGCTCCTGCGGCTCCGCAAAGTAAAACGAGCCGCTCTCCAACTCAAGCAACGCGCTTTGAATCGTCCTGTACCTGTAAAGTTTCAACGCCTCGCCCTCTCAAAAAAACAATGACCGCATTTTAACACCAAAACGGCTTGTTTAAATGAAGATTTTCTGATAATATCTGCGCGGCGAAAGGAGGTCAGCAAATTGGAAACGCAAATGGAAATCGGCGCGGAAGAATCCGCCGAACAAACTCAACTCGCGGCGACGCTCGAAAAAATTTTGGAGCTACAAAATAAAAATTCGCGGCAACTGGTGCAGTCGCTCCGCGAAAACGTGAACTTTCAAAACCAAGTGCGGCAGGGTATGCAAAAAGAACTGGAGACTTTAAAAGAACAACAGCGCGGCGAACAGTTCACGCCCATTTTAAAATCGGTGGCGGCGGTCTGCGTTGAATATAGAAAAATTTTGTCGGACGACGCCATCCCGAAACGAACGCGGCGAACTTTGACGCTGATGTTCGACGAGTTGGAAGATATTTTGTCGGAGTACGACGCGGAAGTTTTCAGCTCGGCAATCGGCGAACAACGCCGCCCGCTTTTAACAAAGCTTGTCAACACCGTCACGACCGACGATAAAAATTTGCATAACACAATCGCGCGGAGCCGACGCCCCGGCGTCATGAGGAACGGGCGACCGCTCTATCGCGAATTCGTCGATGTCTACGTTTACGACGCCAACGCGGGCGGTAGAAAATCTGAGGCAGTCAGAACGGAGTAAAGGAGAAATTTTATGAGCACATACGGTATTGATCTTGGCACAACTTATTCATGCATTGCGCGCTTGGACTCGAACGGCAACCCCGAAGTCATTCGCAACAACGAAGACGATTCAAACACCGTCGCCAGCGTCGTTTTTTTTGAAAATGAAAACAATGTCGTCGTCGGGCAGGCGGCTAAAGAAAACGTCGAGACGGACGGCGAGCGCGTCGTTCAGTTCGTCAAGCGCGAAATCGGCAAGCCCCAAGCTCGGACTTACGAGTTCGACGGCAAAACTTACACGCCGACAGAAATCAGCGCGTTGATTCTTACACGCCTTAAAAATCTCGTCGAGGCGCAGGGCGGCACGATTGAAAACGTCGTTATAACTGTTCCCGCGTACTTTGGACTGGAAGAACGCTCGGCAACTCGTCAAGCGGGCGAACTCGCAGGACTTAACGTCTTGAGCTTGATTAACGAACCGACGGCGGCGGCTTTGAGCTACTGCGCCCGCCAATTTCAAGAGGACAGGACGATTCTGGTTTACGACTTGGGCGGCGGCACCTTCGACGTGACTGTTGTTAAAATGACAATGGCGCAGAATAATTCGGGGCGCGACGTTCAAAAAGTCACTGTGCTCGCGACGGGCGGCGATGATTGTCTCGGTGGCAAGGATTGGGACGACAGGCTTTATAATCATATCCTGCACGTTTGTTGCGACGAAAACGGCTTGACGCCAGAAGAGATTGAGGCGGAGACGCGCCAAGATATTCGCAGTAAGGTTGAGGAAGCAAAGCGCAAGCTCAGCAAAAAACAATCCGCCAAGATTCGCATTGATGTAAACGGCTCGCGCACCGAAATTACGATTAAGCGTTCGGACTTCGAGCAAATGACCTCCGACCTCGTAGCTAAGACGATGAACTTTGTCGACGTGACGCTGGAGAAAGTTCACGGCGTCGAGATTGATACGGTTTTACTCGTGGGCGGCTCAACTTACATGCCGATGATAACTGCGGCGGTCGAGGCGAAGTTCCCCGACAAAGTTCAACAGCACGACCCCGACCAAGCCGTTGCGAAGGGCGCGGCGATTTACGCGAGCATGTTGGTTGAAGAAGTCGATTCGCTCTCCGCGCAGGGCGAAGAAACTTCGGGCGAGACTCCTGCGCGGGCGGAGCAGTTGACTTCAAAGTTCACAGTCGAAGATCAAACGCCGCGTTCGTTCGGACCTGGCGTCGTCGACACAAAGGGAGCCAAGCATAAATACGTTCTGGAAAACTTTATCAAGATTGGTGAGAAAATGCCCGCCGTCTTCTCCAAAACCTACTACCCGCTCGAAGACAATCAGGAACGAGTTTTGCTCCGCGCCTTTGAAAACATGTCAACCGATGACACGGTTATTCCCTGCGTCGACGAGGACGGCAACCCGCAAGCGACTGACCCCGCGCACAACGTCAAACTTTTGGGCGAACTCGTTGTAAATCTCCCGCCCAATACCAGTCGCGATACGCCCATTAAAGTTACGTTCAAAG
>CAMYWI010000157.1 GCA_947302675.1 uncultured Selenomonadales bacterium
ACAGCGCGGGCAATGCGTATTGCGGCGGAATGTTGCCGAGTCCGATTTGAACGCCGAGCAAAGTTCCGACGACCTGCGCGATAACTGCGCCAGGTCCGAGCACGGGCGAGATAAACGGGATTGCGCAGATGAACGACACAATCAACATGCCTGGCAACGTACTCGCGATTGGAGAAATTGTGTTTGCGATAACGTCGCCCGCGCCCGACGCGCTGATTATGCCGAGAATCATTGACACGAACGCCATAAACGGCAGAATCGTTTTAATAGTTATGTCAATAGTCTCGCGCCCCGCCGCATAGAATTTATTCACAACGCCGCCGATTGCGATACCGATTCGCGTCGCGAGATTTTTCGGCTTGCCCTCGTTCATCTTGGCGACTTCTTCTTTAGCTTGCGCCTTAGTCTTCGGAGCACTCGTCGGATTGGTCGGCGTGCCCGCCTTTGAAACTGCGCCCGCGTCGGCAACGGTTATGCAACTCTCGTCGACTGCCGAGACGTAAATATCTTCCGTGATAAATCTCGCGAGCGGACCCGTTTGACCGACGGGCAAAACGTTTACGGTAAAAATTCTTTTCTTCGGATAGACGCCGCAACGCGCCGTTCCGCCGCAGTCGACAACCGCAACGAGAATTTCATTGTCGGGAACGCCCGTTGAAAAGCCGTCGACTGCAGGGCAACCCGTAAGCTCCGCAATCTTCGCCGCAATGGGATGAATGCCGCCGCCCGTCACGCTCACGACTTTATTCCGAGTATCGGTCGGCACCAACGTCAAAGGACCGCCAAAGCCGCCCTTGCCCGCCTTAATCGTAACTGATTGATAAGCCATGTTGCCGCCTCCTTATTTGTTGCTCATGTGAGCGTAAATCCTGTCGGTGACAATGCCGCGAATCAGAATCACGATAACGCCGACGATAAAATATCTGACCGCCAAATCGCCGAGCGGCAAGCCGAGCTGAGTAATGCCCGCCGCAATTCCCATATAAACAAAAAGTTCGCCGCCGTTGGCGTGCGGGAAAAGTCCGGTGACGGGGTGAACAAAGCTGACTGCCGCGTCGTAGAAAGCCGCCTTGTGCTTTTCTTCGACGAAACGCCCGAACGTATAAGCCATAGGATTACAAAGAAAAATGACTGCAAGCACAGGTAAAATTGTATAGCGCGTTATGGTGTACTTCGTGGCGAATTCGGCGACGCCGTTAACTCTGTCCTCGCCGATGAGTTTAATGAGCGAGTTGACCGCCGTCATCATGATAACGACGAGCGGAATAATCCCAGTGACCCAAGCGATAAACGTCTCGGAGCCGGCGCGGAACAAATCCATAAAGCCGTTGGCTAATGTTGCGATAGCTTCCATAGGAATGCCTCCTTTAAGTTTTTGGTGAAGTTTACCGCCTGCAAGGATATCATAAAAAATTTTTTTCGCAACAGCGTTTCACTCGCCGATGATAATGACTTTGCACCTGCGCGGGCGCGGGCGCGTTCTGTCGAAGTCGACAAAATAAATATAGCCCGTCGTGCCGACGCCGAGTTTGCCGTTGTCAACTTCAAACGTCTCACTCGAACCGAGAATGCTCGCCTTCAAGTGCGCGTCGCCGTTAAAGAGTGCCGTCCTGTCTCCGTTCGGAAGATATGCCTCAGCGTCCGCCCACGACTCAACGGCTTTATAATGCTCCTCGCCCGGATAATTGTATTGCTCTTTGGTCAAGTGGTCGGGAATGATTTTTTTCAGCGCGTTATTCAAATCGAGTTGCAAAGACTCCATGCCGTTAGCCTCAATGTCGTGCGCGAACTCTTCAAAGAAAACCGCGCAGGTCGTGTGCGGCGAAATCACCGTGCAAATTCCGTTCTTGACGCCGCTGTTCTCAATCGCCGCGCGGACTTGAGTCGTGATGTTGATAAAAGTTGGCTCGCCGCCCGTCGACTGCAAGTTAATCGTCTCTTTATAAACCGTCATGATTCATCTCTCCTTGTAAGCCTTGACGATAGCCGCTGCCATTTCCGCGATACGAACTGCGGGGTCGGGAGCCTTCAAAATGCCGCTGGTCGCGCCCGTGCCGTCGGCTCCGAGTTTGATAACGCGATAACAATCCTCCGCCGTCGTCACGCCCGACGCAATCATAATCGCTACGTCGGGATTGATTTTGGAAATGCGCTCGCAAACTTCAAGGGTATAGCTGTCGTCGGCAGTCTTGCCCGTGCCGATTAAATCTGTCGGCTCGCAAAGCAAAATATCGGGAGCGAACTCAGCGACGGCTTGACCTTCCGCGACCGAGTCCGCGCAGACGATTGTTAAAATTTCCAACTCCTTCGCGCGTTGAATCGTCTTGGAAATTTCGGCGAGCGTCATTGGATTTTCCGCGTGATTGAGAAAAGTTGCGCTCGCGCCCGCCGCCTTGAGTGATTCGGGCAAAATATGTCCCATGCCGCGACCGGGCTTAAGCGACTCCATATGCTGAGCCGTCACGATAATATTTTTCGTGTTCGCCTTAATCAGTCGTATGTCGGCGAAAGGACAGGTAAAAAAAATCGTCAAGCCAAATTTTTCGGCGGCGGCGTCGGCGGCTCTCGCCAACTCCAAAGATTTTTCGCCGTAAAGATAAGACTTCGGATTGACGACCAGGAACGGGATAAAAATTTTTTTCATGTCGTAACCTCCTTTGCTTTGTGAAAAATTTAAATCAATCGCGCCGCTAAGTCAACCACGCCGAGCGTTATTCTTTTTAATTTCATTCGTCTTTATGTTGACAAATGTTTTGGGAGAAATATAATTTCCAAATGGAAGGGGAGTTGGGTTGAATTTTTGAAAGGAGGAATTTTTTGAACGAGAGCTTGAATCACTTCGACGCGGCGGGCAAAGCGGTCATGGTCGACGTCAGCAAAAAAATTTTGACGGAGCGAATCGCCGTTGCAAGCGGGAAAATTTTTGTCGGCGTCGAAGTATACGCGGCGATTGAATCGGGTAGCGTCGGGAAAGGCGACGTGCTCGGCGTCGCGAGAATTGCAGGTATCATGGCGGCGAAAAAAACTTCAGAAATTATTCCATTATGTCATCCCTTGCCGCTAAGTCATTGCGCTTTAAACTTTGAACTGTTGCCAACTGAATCCGCCGTTAAGGTCACGGCGACAGTCAAAACAACTTGGGCGACGGGCGTCGAAATGGAGGCTCTTCACGCGGCAAGCGTCGCACTCTTGACAATCTATGACATGTGCAAAGCCGTCGATAAAAAAATGTCGCTCGGAGAAATTCATCTCGAACAAAAAAGCGGCGGCAAGAGCGGCGACTTCAAAGCTTAAATTTTAATTAGAATGTTTGACAAAACGGCGGAAGAAGATATAATTCGTAAAAATAATAAAAATTAACTTGGACGAGAGGGGGTTGCTCATGCAGAAATTAATAAACAAGCTAAATGATCTGCGTCCTCGCCAGTTGCTGATGTTGGCGGGCGGCATGGCAATTTTTATGTTTGCTATCGTCTACTTCGCAATGAATTTTTTAAGCGGAGAAAATACCGCCGAAAATGAAGAAAACGTTAAGGCCGCAACAACTCAAGTCGTCGTAGCGAAAATCAATATCCCGCCGCGCACGCGAATTCAGGAAAGTATGTTGCAACTCAAAGATATGCCCGTCGACATGGTGCCCGAAGGTTCAATCAGCAGTTTCAAAGATATTTTGGACGTTCAGGTCAAAGTTTCAATCTTCGCGGGCGATATCCTCACGATTCAAAAAGTTTTCGCGGAAAAAAGTGACGAAGGTTTTATCGCCACAATCCCGCTTGACTGCCGCGCCGTTTCGATAAGCGTCAACGACATTACAAGCGTGGCAGGTTTTGCGAAACCTGGCGATTTCGTCGACTTGCTCCTTGTCGAGAAAAGTCAGTACTCCGTTACGACCAACGTCCTTTTGCAAAATGTTCAGCTCTTGAGTATCAATAAGGACATGACGGGAACAAATGTTGTTAGCGATACAGGCGTCACGACCACGACCGCTATCAATAACCCTTCCATAGCGACGTTCGCGCTCCGCCCCGAAGATGTTTTGAAACTCGTTTCCGCCTCAAGGCTCGGCGAAATTTGTATGGCATTGCGTCCGACTAAGCCGCGCAATTCCTACAGCGGCGAAGTCGAATACACCATTGAATCAATTAATGCGCCGCAACCAGAGCCGGAACCAGTTCAATCTTACGCGCCCGCGCCCTCAGAAAATCCGTTGCCCGTAATTCCTTCCACTGCAACGCCAGCAATGCCCCTTCCGCAAATTCCAGGCGGAGTCCCCGCACTTCAACCGGCTCCCAAAATAGAAATTATTCAAGGCGACGAGATAACTCAACAGGCGGAGGCGGCAATTATCACGCCAACTTCAATGCCCGTGATACCTGCGGGAATGCAAGCACCGTCAGGCGCGGAAATGCCCACAGCAAGTCCGCCCGTCGTTCGC
>CAMYWI010000158.1 GCA_947302675.1 uncultured Selenomonadales bacterium
GTTATCGTCGACGTTGCGATTGATCAGGGCGGCTCGATTGCCACTTGCGACCACGTCACCACGCACAGCGACCCGACGTTTGTTAAGCACGGCGTGATTCATTACAGCGTTGCGAATATTCCTGGCGCGGTCTCCAGAACGTCGACGCTCGCCCTTACGAACGCCACATTGCCTTACGCCTTGAAGATTGCGAGCAAAGGTTGGCAGGCGGCTTGCAAAGAGGACGCGGGGCTTGCCAAAGGTCTCAACACCATTGACGGCAACTTGACCAACAAAGCCGTCGCGGAGGCTCTCAATCGCGAGTTCGTAGACTACGCTAAATATCTTGCGTAAAATACTTTCTGACATAAAAAAATTGCCTGTCATGAACGGCAGGCTTTTTTGTTTAAGGTCTTCAAGATAATTTTCTCCGCCTCGTCGAGCGTCAAGGCTTGTTCGCTGATGTTGAGCTTGTGCAAAATTTGAGTGACGGGCGGCGGCTCCAGACCTGCGCGGGCTAGAATTTCTTCGCGTACAGAGAGTTCGCGCGGCGTCCTTGCGTAAAATACTTTCTGACATAAAAAATTGCCTGTCATGAACGGCAGGCTTTTTTGTTTAAGGTCTTCAAGATAATTTTCTCCGCCTCGTCGAGCGTCAAGGCTTGTTCGCTGATGTTGAGCTTGTGCAAAATTTGAGTGACGGGCGGCGGCTCCAGACCTGCGCGGGCTAGAATTTCTTCGCGTGTAAAGAGTTCGCGCGGCGTTCCATTGAATAAAATTTCTCCTTGCGCCAAGACGACGACACGACTTGCAAAGCGGGCGATGTCTTCCATGTTGTGCGAGACTAAAATTATCGTGACGCCCGATTTTTTTACCGCGTCGAAGATTTCTCCGAGCAGATTTTTTTTCGCGAGCGGGTCAAGTCCGGCGGTCGGTTCGTCGAGGATTAAATACTTCGGCTTGAGCGCGAGTATTCCCGCGATTGCGACGCGCCGCTTTTGTCCGCCCGACAACTCGAACGGCGAGACGTTTTTCAGCTCGGCGGGCAGTCCGACTTGCCGCATTGCCTCTTCCACCCGCGCAGAGATTTCCGCGTCGCTTAAGCCGAAATTTTTTGGACCGAAGGCAATATCGCGCTCAACCGTCTCCTCGAACAGCTGATGTTCAGGATATTGAAAGACAATCCCGACGCGACGACGAATTTTTTTATCGGCGACGGGCAAGCTGTCAATCGTGACGGAGCCGCTTTGCAACTCAATCAAGCCCGCGACAATCTGAATCAGCGTGGATTTGCCGGAGCCGGTGTGCCCCGCAATCGCTAAAACTTCGCCTTCCGCCGCGTCGAACGAAATATTTTTCAGCGCGACCTTTTCAAACGGCGTGCCGCGCATGTAAGTATAGCCGACATTTTTAACGCTAATCATTTTAATTTCCTTAGTGCGTCTGCTAATTCATCTGCAGTTAGGATTTTGGGCGGGAGCTTGAATTTTTTTCTGAGACGGTCGGCGAGTTCGGCGGCAACAGGTACGTCAAAGCCGAGCCGCCGCATTTCCTTTACGTCCGTGAAAGTTTCGCGCGGCGTGTCGTCTTTGATGATTCGCCCGCCTTCCATTACCAAGACGCGTTGCGCCGCCGCCGCCTCTTCCATAAAGTGCGTGATGTAAATTATCGTCTTGCCCTGCGCGTGGAGCTTTTTAACCATTTCCAAAACCTCGCGGCGACCTTGCGGGTCAAGCATGGCGGTTGGTTCGTCGAAGACAATAATTTTCGTCTGCATGGCAATCACGCCTGCAATCGCGATTCGTTGTTTTTGCCCGCCGCTTAGTTTGCTCGGCGCGAACTTTTTATAATCGGTCATGTTCACGGAGTCAAGCGCAAGGTCGACGCGCTCGCGGATTTTATCGGGCGCAATGCCGAGATTTTCCAAACCAAACGCAACGTCGTCTTCCACAATCGCGGCGACAATTTCGCTATCGGGATTTTGAAAGACCATGCCGACATTTTTGCGAATATCCCAAAGATTATTCTCGTCGGAAGTGTCGAGACCGTAAATAAAAATTTTCCCAGTCGTCGGAAGAAGGAGCGCATTGAAATGTTTGGCGAGCGTCGACTTGCCAGAGCCGTTAGTGCCGATAATCGCGACGAATTCACCGTCGTTAATGGAAAAGCTTAGGTCGTCAAGCGCGAGTTTATCACCCGCCGAGCTTTTGTAGACGTGGCGCAAATTTTCAACGCGAATCATTTAGCGGCTATCAATTCAATTTCGCAGAGCGCGCCAGCGGGCAAGTCCTTAACTGCGACGCAACTCCGCGCGGGCTTGCTGACGAAATATTTTTCATAGACCGCGTTAAAGGCTTTGAAGTCGGCGATATCGGCAAGATAGCAAGTCGTCTTGAAAACTTCGCTGAAGTCGTAGCCCGCCGCCTCCAAAATCGCGCCCAAATTCTTACAGCACTGCGCGGCTTGCCCTTCAATGTTCGTCGCGACGATTGTGCCGACGACGGGATCAATCGCGATTTGCCCCGACGTGTAGAGCAAGCCGTTGACTTTAATCGCCTGGCTGTAGGGACCGACGGCGGCGGGAGCTTTGTCCGTGTGAATACTTCTCATGTTGCAACCTCCAAAAATTTCATGTACAGTAATTATAGCAAAAAAATTTCGCAGGGAACAGGTGATTGCATGACGACTTTGAAAATTTTAATCGAGAACACAAAGCCCGCCGGCTCGAAACTTATCGCGGAGCACGGCTTGAGCTTTTTTGTCGAGACGGCGCGGAGTAAATTTATTTTTGACTGCGGGCACACGGGCGCGGCTTTCGAGAATGCAAAGATTATGGGCGTCGACCTGCGCGGGATAAAGTTTGTCGTGCTGAGCCATTCGCATTATGACCACGCGGGCGGCTTTCCAAAACTTTTGGAGTTCGCGCAGATTGAGAAAGTTTTTACGGGCGAAAACTTTTGGCAAGAGAAATTTTCCAACGACCTTTATCGCGGTTGTGGCTTTGATAAAAAGTTTTTGGCAGAGAAAAATATTGTGCAAGAAATTTGTCGCGACGTGTTGGAGCTTGACGAGGATACTTGGCTTATCGGCAATTTCAAGCGGCGTTACGACTTTGAAGTTATTCCTAAAAAGTTTGTGCGCGGCGAGAAAAAAATCCCCGATGACTTCAGCGACGAGATTGTTTTGATTTTGCGCGAGGGCGACGGCTTGGCGATTGTGACGGCTTGTGCACACGCGGGCATTTTGAATATCGTCGCCGACGTTCGCGAGCGATTTAATTTGCCGATTAACTCGGTGATTGGTGGCTTGCACTTGACGGGAGCAACGCAGGAGAGAATTTCTCGCACGCTTGCCGAGCTTAAAAGTTTTGGCGTAAAAAAAATTCTCCCGTGCCATTGTTCGGGAGAAGAATTCATGAATCATTTCGACACGCGACTTTCAACCGGCTCCGTCATTGTTCTTGAGTGACTTCGGGATTTTTCGGGCGGCGACCGCGTCTTTTCTTCGGCGGCGTGTTCAAAGTTTCTTCGGTCGGTAGAGCTTTGACGAGGTTCGCCATTTCCATTGCGGAGACAGCGGCGTCGAAACCTTTGTTGCCCGACTTGGTTCCTGCGCGTTCAATCGCCTGCTGAATATTTTCCGTCGTGACAATCCCGAAAATCGTCGGCACGCCGCTTTGAAGACCGACTTGCGCAATGCCCTTTGAAACCTCATTGCAAACGTAATCGTAATGAGTAGTCGCGCCGCGAATCACCGCGCCGAGACAAATTACCGCGTCGAAATTTTTACTCGACGCCAATTTTTTTGCCACGAGCGGAATTTCAAAGCAACCCGGCACCCACGTGACCGAAATATTTTCTTCGGGCGTCTCGTGGCGTTTCAGCGCGTCGAGTGCGCCATCCAAAAGCTTGTTCGTGATAAACTCGTTGAAACGCGCGACGACAATCGCGAACTTCAAATTTTTTCCCGTGATGTTGCCTTCGTAAATGTTCATTTTCATACCTCCAAAAATTTAAATAGGACAGCGAAATTTTTCGCGGTGAGTCAGATAATATTCCTTCATGGCGGCGTTTTGTTGACGGAAAGACAAATGTCCAACGACAGAATTTTCAGCGACGACCAGTCCCAAAGAAAGAGCAACACAGAATTGACAGATTTGCGCCTCGTCAGTACCAAGCCCCGCATTGTTCGGCGGCGGAAGTTGCCATCTGCCCATTGCCTCCCATAAATTGCGATGGAACAAAATCAATCCTATACTGAATCTAACGGAGCAAATGCTGTAGGAAATTTTCAAAATACTAAACGCCGCGTTCATGTCGTCGATTGAAGGAACAATGCCACCTTCGCCCCAGAAAAACTTCGCGACTTCGGGGCTTTTCTCAATCATTCGATTGGGTTGCGCTCCATACAAAACCGGCTCAAAAGTTTTCTCATAAGTCTCAAGCAAGCCG
>CAMYWI010000159.1 GCA_947302675.1 uncultured Selenomonadales bacterium
CCGACGGCTCCTCGACGTAAATCTCCGTGACGTTGAATTCTTTTGCGAAGTCGGCGAGCGCGGCGGCTGTCTTTTGCTCGAACGTCAGCGCAGAGAAATTTTCCTTGCAAATGAGTTGCGCCTTGTCGTTGAGATAGAGAAAGTACACGGCGCGATTCGGAAAGCGTTGCTCCAAATCTTCGGCGGGCGCGGCGACGATTAAAACATTGTCCTCGAACTTTTTGCGAACCTGCGCGGCAAGAGCCTGATAACTTTTCCGAAAAGCAATTTGTTTCTGCTTGCTAAATTCTTTGCTCATCGCCGAAATGTCTTGGTCGCAGTATTTTTGCAGGACATCGACTTTGTCAGAGCTTTGGGCAAGGTCGACAAAAAAATTCTCGCGCCGCGTGTCCATAGGCTTAGAAAGGATAACATTTGTATTTTTCTTAACCGCGTCGATAAATTTTACTTGCCGCGTCTTCAAGTTCGCTTGCTCGAAAAAAGTTTTGCCCTTGTCCGTGTGAATTAACACAACCGAGACGCCGCGACTGTCAAACATTTCCGGCGCGAAGTCCTTAATGCCCCAAGCATCTCCTATGGTTAAATCGGCTTGCCCGTTCGGAAATTTGGCTTTGCAACTGCGACAACTCAGTCTTTCGCTCAGTCCGTCGGAAAAATTTTTTCCATAAGGATCGCTGCCGTTGCCACGAAAATAATAGCCGCGATCTAAAAAATCTATTTCTAAATTTGAACCCCAGCCGTTGCGCTTGCTACGAAAGTTGATGTGCGCGACCTCATGCAAGCGATTAAACTCACGAATATAATTTTCCCAAATCGCGGGCGAGGGCACGCCGTGACAAATTAACTCCACTGTCAAGAGATTGTCATAGTCCTTGCCGAGAAAATGTTTCAAGCCGACGCATTGGCAGGGCGTCCCGCTGAACAAAACTTTTTCGCTCGCCTCCAAAGATTTTTTAGCTTGACGGTAAACGTCTCCGATTTGACTTTGAACATATTTACTGCCGCGCAGATTCTCCAGCTCGTCAAGATTTCTAGCCGCCGTGTGCACGACGCGCCAATTTTTATCGAACGCCGCCCCGAAGACAACTCCGCCCTCGCGCAGAATAATTTCGCTCAAAGCCGTAAAAGCTCCGCCCGACGAGCTGTGCCGCAGAATTTTATCGTCGTCATAAATCGCCACAAAAGTTTTCGGGAAGTCGTCGATAACACCCGCCTTGAAGTTGAGCGAAGGGCAAGTCGCGTCGCACCGCCCGCAACTTATGCACAGTTCGGCGTTAATCTTCGGGTAGGCAAAGCCCTCCGCGTCGCGCGTCATTTCAATAGCGTTTTTCGGGCAGATATTCATGCAAGCTGAACACCCGCTACAATCTGCGCGGTTGGCGGCAATCATTTCCTCAATCTTCATTTCGCGTCGCCTCCAAGTGCCGTCGCCAAGAATTTAAATGCCTTCGCTCGTTCGCGCCCCAAAACTTCGTCGCGGCGTGTGAAGTCAATCGTCAACGGGTCTTCGAGCGAATCTGTCCTATCTTCCAATCCGAAAAGTTTAAGCACCGATTTTATTCGATTATTGGTGGCTTTGTTCATATTCTTGACAATGAAAGGTCGCTTGAATATCACAGCAAACGCCGTACCGTGAAAAGATTGAGTATAAAACACGGTCGCATTCGCAACCAAATAAAGAAATTCTTCAATGCCTGCCGCATAATGATCAAAATTGTTTATGTCACAAAGATTTATCATTGGCAAGCCGAGTTTTTCCGCGAGCCTTTGAGATTCTTCGGGCGGTTTTCCTGAAAAAAAGTACGTCAGCAAATAACCGTGCTCATATTTTCTTTGGTCGAGCCAAATCGGTCGCTTTGCAATTTCACACCACTTTTCCGCCGTCAAGAGAAAGACGGGGTCGAGGACATGAAGCGGTCTTTTGCCAGTAAGCTTTTTGACGATATCACAGCCTTCGCGCTCACGAATTGACACGTGCGGCATTTCGGAAATTTTTTTGCGATAATAATCTTTAACATTGATTGGAATTTCAGAAACACCGAAACTGGCGGCGTAAGCAATGCGCTTTTCGGGCGGCGCAAAATCCAAAAATCTTTCCGGAAAATATTTTTCGGGATGCCAAACTTGGTCGGAGCCGACAACGAAAAAATCGTATTCATCGGCAATGTCATCAAGATAGGGAACGTCAAAGCGCGTGCGAATATGAACGTTATCAAATTCCTTGATCTTGTTTCTGCGAACGCTTTGGAAAGCGACGTTTTTCATATTTCCGACGGAAGAACGACTCCATTCAAGATTATAGGGTAAAAAATTTTTCCCCTTTTGATGCCACAGAACTTCCACGAAGTCTGCGAAATTTTTTAAGACACGCTGAAGAGCATATCTCTGAAGAACTTGACCATAATTTTCGTAACCGTCTAAGGTCAGTTGAGCAATTCGCATTTTTATTTCCTCCTGAATATTTTATCTGCGCGACGATAAAAAACTGAACGCAAGTTAAAGCGTCGAGCAAATAAAATTTTGCAGGAGGTTTACGTTAATTAAATCACCCCCCCCCAGAGGCACTTTGTTTATCGTGTCAAGCCGCATTCATTTTTCCTCCTCACAAAAAATTACTCCCTGCAAATTTCTTGCGGGAAGTAAGTATATCATAAAGAAAAATTTTTTAATAGCCTAAGTCTTTAAGCCAAGCGTCAACGTCCTTTTGAGCGGTGGCGGAATCATTCTGAGCGACGCGTCCGGAAATCGCCAAGCCTTGAAGAACTTTCGCGTTGCGGCAAGCGTCGGCAACTTCGCGCTCGGTGCCTGCTAAACCACTGCCGCCGTGTGTGCAGAACGGGATAATCGTCTTGCCGCTGAAGTCGTTGCTCTCAAGGAAAGTCATCATGACGCGCGGGACGGCTCCCCACCAGATCGGAAATCCAACAAAGACTGTATCGTACTGCGCGAGGTTGTCGATATTCTTTGCGAAGGCGGGGCGCGTGTTGGTTTCCAGTTCGCGCTTTGCAAGTTCGGTGCAAGCTTGATAGTTATCGGGGTAAGGCGTCGCGGCTTTTACTTCAAAAGTATCCGCGCCCGTCTTCTGCGCAATCATCTCAGCGATAATCGCGGTGTTGCCCTTTGTAATCGTGCCGACGTTGTACTCTTCGCCCGTGCGAGAGAAGTAGAGGACTAGAATTTTTTTACCAGAAGTGACAGGTGCGGCGGAGGCTTTTTCCGTTTCGACGGGAGATTTTTCTTCAGCCGTGTTGCCGCAACCACTCATCGTAAAAATTATCAGCAGGAGCAAAAAAATTTTCTTCAACAAAATCACCTCAATGCGTTTTCTTGAGATACTGCAGGTCGCCGAACCAATAGGAGGCAGTCGTGCCGCCGTCAATCAGAAAGTCCGCGCCGCTGATAAAACGTCCGCGACTGCTCATCAAAAATTCTGCGAGGTCGCCGACTTCATCGGGCGTACCGGCTCGACCAGCGGGCGAGGCTTTTAACATGTTGCGATAACCTTCGCCGCGCGGTCCTTTAAGTTCGTCGGCGGCAAGAGGCGTGATAATTATTCCGGGACTGATTGAATTAATCGTTGCGCCGCGTTTGCCCCAAGCCGTCGCCTCGTACATGACGCGCAAGACATTGCATCGTTTAGAAAATTGATAAGCCTTGAGAGTGTCGGTTATCGCCTTGATGAACGGCAAGTTCAAAAGCTCTTCGGTCGGCGAAGTGGCGAGTTGGAAATTTTGTTCCTCCGTCAACGCGCCGAGCCTGTGACCGCTCTGTGACGAAATGATTATCCCGCTCCCGCCGTCCGAAATTATCTTGCCGAACTCTTCAAGCAAAACCGCCGTGCCGTACAAGTCGACTTTCAAAATCGCGGCGACTGGAGCTTGTGAAGGTGAGACGCCCGCCGCGTTAATCAAATTTTTTACTGCGCCGAACTTTTGTGCGTGTTCGACGAGTTTCAAGATTGATTCGCGACTCGAAATGTCAACGGCGATTGCCGAAGTTTCAAAGCCCGCGTCTTCAAAAATTTTAGCCGCCGCCTGCGCCGCCTCAAGTTTCAAATCGCCTAAGACAACGTGCTTGCCCGCGCCGACGCGACGCGCTATCGCCTGACCGATTGAACCGGTACCGACCAAAACTACTACGTCTTTCATGACAACGCCTCCTCAATCGACGCTGATCAATTCGTACTGCGGGTTGCCCATTTTGTGTTCAGCCATAGCGGAGAGTTGGCGCAAGCCGTGCCGTGACTCAATGCGCTCGCGCAAGTCTTTGGTATCATTCGCCGTCCAAACGAGATCACAGCAAGCTTGGTCAATCGCCAAAATATCGGTCGACGCGAGAATCCCGACGTCCGCGCAGGTCGGCTCGGCGGCTCTCGTGCCCGCGCAGTCGCAATCAACAGACATGCGCCGCATAACA
>CAMYWI010000160.1 GCA_947302675.1 uncultured Selenomonadales bacterium
CTCGCAGTCGGGAATCAAATTTAAAAGGGCGTAATGCAAGCGGGCGTTCGTCCGCGCCGAAGTCGTCCTGTAAACGGTATCAGCCTCGCGCAGATTGTTGACGCGCCAGCCAAGAGTCCGCATTTCCTCCGCTTGAAAACTTTCCAACTCGTCAAGAATATTCGTGTAGAGATAAAGCCGCCCCGTGTCGTCGGGGGCTTGCTGAACGTCGACATCGGGATTTATATTCGCCTCGATAAGTACAGTCTCGCCCGCGTCGTTTATCGCCAAATCCCAACCGATATGGCGCATTTGCGGAATCGTCTTCGCCATTTTCGTAACGGTCTCGCGAAGATTTTCCCACGCAGGATATTGAAAGCCGCGAAAAATTTTTCCAGTGTCAGGGTGCTTGCTAGCCCGCTCGTGAACACGATTAATCGCGTCGGAGGTGATGACGCCGCTGTTCGGGTCAATCATTACGGAGTAGCCGCCGCCGTGAAAGTTGTCGACGACATTGCCGAGCCGACCGAACCTGCCGCCTGGCGTCAAAATGTGAACGTCATCATGCACGTCAAGGAAAGTGTTAACGCGGATTGTGTTGACAGTATCAGGGCAAAACTCAGCAATCTCGGCGTGTTGCTTAACGACTTCTTCCAAAAGCATTTCCTGTTCCTTGAGCCGCTCGAAAAGTTCAGTGAGATTTTCATCGGGCGCGACTTCGACAATCTCCGCGCCTTCGCCAAAACTTCCGCCGAGCGGCTTTGCAAAAAAGCGCGGATGTTTCTCGACAAAAACTTGAAACTCCTCCAAAGTACAAGTCAGCGTGTTAATCCAATCGCGGTGTAGAAATTCGGCGAAACGCGCATTTGTCTCCGCCTTGTTATTCAACAGCTCGTGCTCGGCGGGGTCGTTGCAAAGTAGCCGCGTCCTCGTGCGCCCTAGTTGCGTTCGGAACGCGCCGCGCTCTTCAAAAGATTTTCTATAAAATTCAAAGTCAAAGTAATCGCTGTAGAGGAAACCGTTTTGGTTGTCGACGAACAGCAAGAAGTCGCAGAAAAAAACATTCAAGTCGGTTTTGGTCTGCTTGAGCGGCTGTTGCGACGCAAATTTTTGGATAAAAATTCCGTAGATCCTTTTAAATTTATCGCTGTCCCAAATCACGATTGAGCGCAAATTTTCCATTGTCTCCGAATCTAAATCAAAGTCATCGCCGAAATAATCGGAAGGAAAATGTTCGCGCGGCGGCTCGTCAGGCACTTGCTCCGGAAATTTCAAACCCAAATATTGACAGGCTCTGAAGACGCCCTCCGATAAGCCGTAAAAATTTTTTTCAGTCGCCATTGAGATTTGCTCTCCTAAAATCATAAAGAATCACGCAACGATTGTTGTCGGGGTATTTCGCCGCGAGTTGGAAATTATTCCGCGCCATTGACTTTAACAAAAAGTCTTCCGTGAAGTCGGTCAGGAACGGATTAAAATATCTGTACTCAGCATAAAGCTCCTTGTCGACGGGGCGCGACCACATAAGAATTTGCTTCTGCGCGGCGGCGCAAATGTTGTCAAAGAATTGCGGAAGATGCTCGACAAACTCCGCCGTGAACGCGCAAAGACACGTATCAACTTTCACGTCGGGGAAGTCGATATTAAAATCGCAAGCAATAACTTCGTCGTCGTGCTTTTTGAAGTCGGCGGGGAAGTATTTAACTTCAGCGGGGCAAATCGACTTAACATATTTTTCCTTCCTGCAACCCAAATCAAGCAAGCTCGCGCAGTCGGGAATCAACTTGCTCACGGCTTGGCGGAGCCTCGAATTTTGCCGCGCTGGCGTGTTGTAAGCCGCCTCAAAATCCTTGAGCGCATTGAGCTGATAACCCAAGCGGCGCATTTGCAAATCGCGTTCCCGTTTCAACTCATCAAGGAGCGGTTTATAAAGATAGAGCCGACCGACCGAATCAGGGGCTTGCTGAATATCGGTCGCGGCGGCGTTGTTCGCCTCGACAAAAACGGGGTCGCCCTTGTCATTAATGGCAATGTCCCAGCCGATATGACGCAAGCGCGGAATCAACCTCGCCATTTTCGTAGCGGCGGCACGAACTTTTTCCCATGACGGATATTGAAAACCCTTGAAGACTTTGCCGGTGTCGGGGTGAACTGCCGCGCGTTCGTGAGCGCGATTCATGCCGTCGGAGATAACAACGCCGGTCTTCGGGTCAATGGTGACGGAATAGCCGCCGCCGTGAAAGTTGTCGACGATATTTCCAACCCTGCCGAACCGCCCGCTTGTCGTCAGAATGTGCACGGCGTTATGTATGTCAAGGAAAGTGTTAACGCGAATCGTATTGACGGTATCGGGGCAAAACGCCCGCAACGCCTCATGCTGAACGATAATTTCTTCCAGAATCATTTTTTTATTCTTGAAACCTGTGAAAATCTGCTTGAGATTTTGCTCCGGCTCGATTTTGATAATTTTAGTTTCCTTGCCTTGCATACCGAAAATCGGCTTGGCGAAGAAGGAAGGGTGCCGCGCGGTGAAGAGCTTAAATTGTTCATAGGAGCAACGCTCGGCATTGATCCAATCGCGGTGGAGGAACTCGGAAAAAATTTGATTCGCCCGCCACTTGAAGGACGCCTGTTTCAAAGCCCCGTGCTCGTTGCAAAGTATGAGCCGCAATCGGGCATGTCGCTTTACTAAAAACGTCCCGCGCAGTTCAAACGACTTGTTATAAAATTCAAAGTCAAAGTAATCCGTGACGGCGGCTCCCAGCTGACTTTCAACGAACAGCACAAAGTCACAGAAATAAATATTCAAGTCCGTTTTGTTTTGCTTGAGCGGCTTTTGCGACGCGAACTTTTCAGCAAAGGCGGCGTAGAACTTGTCGTACTTCTCCTTATCCCAATTTCGCTCCGTGCGCAACTTTTCTGTCGTCGCCGAATCCAATTCAAAATCGTTGCCGAAATAGTCGGAGGGCGCGTGTTCACCGTCAAGCGCGGCGGGAAATTTCAAACCCAGATATTGACACGCCTTGAAGACGCCTTCGGATAAGCCGTAAATATTTTTCTCTGACTCCATGCTAAATTCTCCTAAAGTCATAAAGAATTTGGGAAGGATTATCGGCGGCGGAATACTGCGCGGCGAGCTGGAAATTATTCCGCGCCAAAGTTTTTATCAAAAAGTCTTCGGTAAAGTCGGTCAGAAAAGGATTTCGCCACCTATAAATTTTATTGACTTCCTTATCGACGGGACAAGCCCAAATTAAAATTTGCCTTTGCGCGGCGCGGCACATGTTGTCCAAAAATTGCGGCAAGTGCTTAACAAACTCGGCATTGAAGACACAAAGACAAGTATCCGCCTTCGCGTCGGAGTTACTAGCCTTTTCTTGCTTGTAATCAAAATTCAATGTGCTCGCGCAGTCGGGAAGTAAATGACGCATGGCATATTGTAACGCGGACTCTCGTCGCGCATTCAAATTTTCGTAAGCCGTCTTGAAGTTTGGCAAATTGTTGACGCGATAGCCCAAGCGGCGCATTTGATTTTCCTTGTAAGTTTGAAGTTCGACAAGGAGCGGCTGATAAAGATTGAGCCGCCCGACAGAATCCGCCGCCTGTTGAACGTCGACTGCCGCGCCGCCGTTAGCATCGACAAGCACAGGCTCGCCCTCCGCATTTATGGCAATGTCCCAAGCGACGTGGCGAAGTTGCGGAATCATTTTCGCCATAGCCTTAACGGTCGCGCGGAGCTTTTTCCACGCAGGATATTGGAAGTCTTTAAAGGTCTTGCCGGTGTCGGGGTGAGCTTGAAAGCGTTCGTGAGCAATGTTAATCGCGTCGGAAATAATGACGCCGGTCATTGGGTCAATGGCGACGTAGCAACCGCCCTGCTTTGGATTGTCCAAAAAATTTCCGACTCTGCCGAATCTCCCCGTCGCCGTCAAAATGTGGGCGACGTTGTGACTGTCAAGGATAGTGTACAAGCGGATTGTGTTCAAGCTGTCAGGGCAAAAGCCGCTTAGCTCCTCGTGCTGAGTGATAATTTCTTCCGCGAGCATTTTTTTATCTTGGAGCCTCTCGAAAATTTTTCTGCGCCCTTTATCTGGTTCAGTCTGAATAATTTTGATACCCTTGCCAAGAATGCTCGTAATCGGTTTCGCGATAAAGCGCGGGTGTTTTGCGACGAAGAGCTTAAAATCTTCAAAGGTAGAAACGTTGCTGTCAAGCCAATCTCTATGGATAAAGTTTGCAAAAAGCGTGTTCGCTTTGGCTTTATTGCTAACCAAAGTCATTGAAGTTAGCTCGTTGCACAAGATCAATCGCAAATTGAAATGCCTTTCAACAAGAAAAGTCTTCCGCAACTCGAACGACTTATTATAAAATTCAAAGTCAAAGTAGTCGCTAAAAGTGGCTCCCAGCTGTTTCACGACAAAC
>CAMYWI010000161.1 GCA_947302675.1 uncultured Selenomonadales bacterium
GTGGCTTAGGCAAATGGCGAAGTTGCAGAAGGAAATCAAGGACCCGAAGGAGTATCTTGAGACGTTGAAGTTGGATTTCTTCAGCGATGAGGTATTTGTCTTCACGCCTGGCAAAGATTTGGTCGTCCTGCCCAAAGGCTCCAACCCGATTGACTTTGCGTATCGAATTCACACGGAGGTGGGTCATCACTGCGTAGGCGCGAAGGTCAACGGGCGAATCGTCACGCTTGAATATAAACTTCAGAACGGCGACTTCGTCGAGGTTGTGACGAATAAAAACAGCACGCCGAGCCGCGATTGGCTGAATATCGTTGCGTCGAGCGACACACGCCAAAAAATTCGTGCGTGGTTCAAAAAAGAAAACCGCGAGGAGAATATTGAACGCGGGCGCGAAGTTTTAGAGACGGAAATTAAGAAACTCGGCTACGTCGTGAAGGATTTGCTTAAAGAAAATCGTTTGTCGGAAGTCGCTAAGCGCATGAACATTGCGAGCGAAGACGATTTGTTAGCTGGCGTCGGCTACGGCGGGACTTCGGTTCATTCGGTGATAACAAAACTCGTCGAGATTTATAAAAAGGAACGCGCCGCTAACACTCCGCCCGAAGTTTCCGCGTTGCTTTCCGAAATTAAAAAGATTCCTGAGAAAAACAATCGTAAAAACTCTGAGCACGGCGTTTTGGTCGAAGGCGAGCGCGGATTTGTCGTTCGACTTGCGAAATGTTGTAATCCGATACCCGGCGACGAAATTGCGGGCTATATAACTCGCGGGCGCGGCGTTTCTGTTCACCGCGCAGATTGTCCGAACGTTTTAAGCGGCGCGGGGGACGTTAATCGCATGATTGAGGTTAGTTGGGACACGGCGAGCGACGAAATTTATGTTGTCGAGCTTGAGATTATCTGCGAAGACAAAACAGGCGTGCTTGCTGATTTAATCGCGGTGCCCGCCGAGATGAAACTCAATCTGCACTCGATACACGCCGTTCCGAACAAGACAAATAAGACTTCGACGGTTAATTTGGGTGTGGAAGTGGTCAACGCCGCGCAGGTTCAAACGATTATGAACAAATTGCGGCGCGTCGAAAATGTTTACAGCGTCACGCGCCCGATGGTAGGAGGTGTTTGATTGGAAGGAATTTATTTGATAATCGTCATGATAATAACGGGCGGCGCGATTGCGTTTATCGGCGACAAACTCGGCACGAAAATTGGCAAGAAACGCCTCTCAATCTTCGGATTGCGCCCGCGCCACACGTCAATGATTGTGACGGTCGTTACTGGCTGCCTGATAACGGGGCTGTCAATCGGTTTTATGGCTCTCATCTCGGAAAATGTCCGCACGGCACTTTTCGGCATGGAGGAGTTGCGAGCGACGATGAACGCGACGCTTTCCGAACTCGACGCGGCGACGGAAAATCTGTTGCTTGCGCAATCCGAGTTTGAAAAGGCGAATGCTAACTTGCGCGAATCAAAAGAAGAAATTGTCGCGCTCAAAAAGGAGCAAGAGGAACTTCGCGTCGAAAGTGACCGGCTCAAGGAAGGTAACGAGCGGCTTGAAAATACAAATGCCGAACTCGCCGCGCGGAATGAAAATCTTTCGAGTGCAAACGACACTTTGACGGCTGATAATAAAAAGCTTGGCGAATTCAACGTGACGCTGACCGCCGACAACGAGCGGCTTTCTTCCGACAACGATAAACTTGCCGCCGACAACAACGAACTTGAAGTGCGCAACAGAAATCTGCGCGAGGGTATCATTGCAATTCGCGAGGGCGATATAACGTTGCGTGCGGGCGAAATTTTGGCGAGCGGCGTCATAAAGAGCGGACTGACTGCCGACGAAATCGCGACGGATATAAATGCGCTTGCCGAGCAGGCGACGCAAAATCTGATTCAACGTTTCGGTGGCGATGCGGACAATTCTGTTTGGATTTATCAGCCGGAACTCAATCACACAATCAACGAGCTTGAAACTGGCGGGCGCGACATGGTTTTGAGAATCACGGCGGCGGGCAATATGGTTCGCGGCGAGCCGGTGCGCACGCGGCTTGAGATTTACCCGAATAATTTAGTTTTCAAGAAAGATGAGGTAGTCCTAGCAAAAAACTACGAACTCGGCGGCGAAACTCAGCCCGAAATAATTTTGCAAGACTTCTTATCGGAAATAAATCGTATAGCAGTCGAGCGCGGCAGTTTAGCGGACCCGCTGACGGGGAGCGTCGGGCGCATGGATGGCACGCAACTTTATGAAATTATCGATTCGTTAATGGATGCAAAGGGAAAAATTTTGCTGAAGGCGACGGCACGCGACGAAACGACTTCGCAAGGACCGTTGCGCTTAAATATAAAATTGGAGCAAAGATAATGTTCATGGGAATTGATCCCGGTCGCGACAAGTGCGGCGTGGCAGTCTTGACGGCGACGGGCGAGATAAAATTTCAGCGCGTCGTCCTGACGGAAGAACTTGACGCCGTAATAAAAAGTTTAGCCGCGCAGTTCAAGATAGAGAAAGTAATTTTGGGCGACGGCACCACTCACAAGGCGGCGGAGAATAAAATCACAGCTGCGGGCTTGAGTTTTGAACTCGTCGACGAAAAACACACGACAGAAGAGGCGCGGCGCGAGTTTTGGATAAAAAATCCTCCGCGCGGCTGGCGAAAACTCTTGCCAACGTCAATGCAAGTGCCGCCCGAACCCGTCGACGCCATTGTCGCAGAAATTTTGGTTAAGCGATTCTTGCGTTTAAATTGACAAGGGCAAGGCGGTTTCGTTTAGTCGTTGACAAGACGGCGGCTTTGTGATAAATTATCTTTGCTTTTAAAGAGCAAACAACTACATGTACGAGGCTTGTAGTTCCAGCATATTCTCACAAACGAAGAACCCCCGCCGGAGTGACTAACCGAGCGGGGGCTTCGTTTTTCGCCTAACCGGATGACCAGTCCGATTATCTGGGGCAACTGGCTAGATTGGAGAATATGTTGCTTAGTGACGTTTGTTGATAATGTAGTGGAGGATTAACCCGCCGACCACGATTGCAACTACGTCTAAGCCGAAATGCACGAGGCTTTCCAGCATACTCTCACCTCCCTTCTCTAGCGTAGACTAACCGCTTTGGAAGGTGCGGCATTGAGGCAATTATATCAGAAAAAATTTTCGTATCAAGAAAGATTGTAGTATAATCGGGAAAACGTTTGGAGATGAAAATATGAACAACACGACGCGCCCCGATTGGGACGAATATTTTTTGAACATAGCGCGGGAAGTCGGCAAGCGAGCGACTTGTCTCCGCCGACGCTACGGCGCGATTATCGTTAAGGATAAAATTATCGTAAGCACGGGCTACAACGGCGCACCGCGCGGCGAGACGAATTGCATAGACAGCGGCATTTGCGAGCGAGAACGCCTTCACGTACCAAAGGGCGAGCGTTATGAACTTTGCGTTGCCGTGCACGCCGAGCAGAACGCGATTATCAACGCCGACCCAAATAAAATGGAGGGCGCGACGATTTACATTGCGGGCGTGAACTGCGCGGACGGCTCCAACGCTTCGGGCGAGCCGTGCAAACTCTGTCGCCGCATGATTATCAACGCGCGTATCGCCAAAGTCGTTTACCTTGACCGCGACGGCAAAATTATCAGCAAAGCTCCGAGTGAGATTCAAAACTGAAATAAAAATTTCGGCAGGTTAATCCGCGTGGACGCCGAATAATTTTGCGGCAAGGGAGGCGATAAAATGTTGTACGCAATGATTGACGTTGGCTCGAATACAATTCGCATGGCGATTTACGACATTGACGGCGACCGCGTCGAAATGGTTATGAAAAAGAAAAACACCGTCGGGCTTGCGTCTTACGTGCGCGATGGCGTCATGCAACGCGCGGGCATTGACAAAGTAGTTGAGATTATCGGCGAGTATCGCCATTTTCTGGACGACTTTGGAATAACGCAGATAACCGCCTTCACGACCGCCGCCCTTCGCAATTCGGTCAACGGTTCGCAGGCTGTCGACGAAATTTCTTTTCGCACGGGCATAAATATTATCCTGATGAGCGGCGACGACGAGGCGACCTTTGACTTTATCGGCGCGACGCACAACTTGGTTGACGAAAAAGGCTTGCTTATCGATATTGGCGGCGGCTCGACCGAGATTGTCTACTTCAAAGACCGCGAGATAAGAGTTAAGGCGAGTTTACCGATTGGAAGCTTGAGTTTCCACACGAGATACACGGGCATACACATTTTGCCGAGCGCGGTTGAAATTGCCGAGATGTACGCGGAGGCGGAAGCGACTGTCAGCGCGGTTAAGGAGTTCCAAGCCGTCAGTCACGCGCAGATTTGCGGAATCGGCGGCACGTTCAAGGGCGCAAT
>CAMYWI010000162.1 GCA_947302675.1 uncultured Selenomonadales bacterium
TGAATTGAGAAATTTCGCCGTGCATATCGTTTGCAAGTTCGGCAAGCGTTTTGCTGGCGTTGGAAACTTCCTGCATAGTTGCGCTTTGTTCTTGCGTCGCCGCGCTGACGGAACCCGCCGTTTCACTCGACCGATTGGCAATTTCCTTGACGTGTTTAATTGCCGTGAAAATTTCCTCGTTGCTCATGAAGACTTCGCCTATATCCGCCAAACTCTTTTCAACATTCGCGGTGAGTTTCGTCGACTGTTCGCCAATGCCGCTAAGTGCCGCGCCCGTCTCCGCGACAGATTTAATCCCGTCCTTGACGCTCTGATTGCCAAGCTCGATTGACTCGACGGCGGAAGTCGTATCTCTCTGAACCGTACCGATAAGATTTGAAATAGTCGTAGCCGCCTCCGCCGATTGCTCGGCAAGCTTGCGAACTTCTTCCGCGACAACTGCGAAGCCGCGACCGTTTTCACCTGCGCGAGCCGCCTCAATCGCCGCGTTCAATGCAAGGAGATTTGTTTGACCAGCAATGCCTGAAATGGTCTCGACGATTTTGCCAATCTCATCTGAACGTTTGCCAAGTTCGCCGATAACTTTTGCCGAAGAGCTGACTTGCTCGGCGATATTATTCATGACCGCAATCGCCGCGTCGACCTTTTCTTTACCGTTGGCGGCGTTGCTCGCGCTGTCCGTCGCGATTTGCTCCATTTGCAAAATACTTTGGCTCAGCTCGTCCATCTTGTCGCACATGTTCTGAATTTTATCTTCAAGTGTCTGAATCGTCTTTTCCTGTTCAGCGGTGCCGCTCGTCATGACTTCCATGCTCTGCGCGATGACGTTAATCGATTCATTGGTCTGTTGAGTGCTCGCCGTGAGTTCTTCGCTCGACGCCGCAACCTTTTCCGAACATTCCGCGATGTTCGTCAGCAAGTGCTTGAGCCGATATTTCATGTCGTTTGCACTTTCCGCCAACGCGCCGATTTCGTCCTGCGTCTTAATCTCCAAGTCATTGATTCGCAAGTTGCCGCCCGATATTTTTTTCATTGCCCCGACGACCGCCGCGAGCTGCCCGATAATCTTCCCGATAAATAAATTCGACGCAATGACGCACAAAACCACAACCACGACGACCGCCAGCGCGATTGATAAGATCAACTTTTTAACTACGTCGTCCATTTCGTGAACGCTGACGCCGACGAACAGCATACCGATTGTCTTGCCCGCCGCGTCTTTAATCGGCTGATAGGCGGCGTAATGCTCTTCGCCCATAACATTTGCCTCGCCCGCGAAAAATTTCCCCTGAATTATAACGTTGTCAATGACCGCCTCCGATGCCTTAGTCCCGACGGCGCGTTGACCCGAAGAATTTTTAACGGTCGTGGCAACGCGCGTGTCTCCATTAAAAATCGTGACCTTGCCATTGCAAATTTGGCTGAGCGAATCGACAATGGCGTCCGCGCCGTCCATTTGCTCCGCGCCCTTGAAAAGCTTGCCGTCTTCCAAATGCCAGTCGCCCGCATAACGGTTATTCAAAATCTCGGAAAGGGCTTGAACGTCGGCGGTTGCCTTCATCTCAAGAGCTTTGGCAAAACCCTCCTCCGCGCGAAAGTAGCCGATAACTCCCATAAGCATGCAGGCAACAATGACAATAGCGTTGACTGCAAGGATAGATTTGGTTTTCAGTCCCATAGTTGAATCTCTCCTTTACAACTTGAACTACGCGACCTCGCTTTGCATGTCGTTTGCAAGTTCGGCGAGCATTCGGCTGGCGTTGGCAATTTCATGCATGGTCGCCGTCTGCTCCTGCGTCGCCGCGCTGATTGAACTTGCCGTATCATTTGAACGGTTGGCAAGCTCGCGAACTTTTTCTATCGCCGTAAAAATTTCTTCGTTGCTCATGAAGACTTCGCCGATATCCGCCAAACTCTTTTCAACATTGGCAGTGAGTTTAGTCGATTGTTCGCCAATGCCGCTGAGGGCGTCGCCCGTCGCCGCGACAGATTTTGTACCGTCCTTGACGCTATCATTGCCGCGTTCGATTGCCGCGACTGCGGAATTTGTATCCTGCTGAATCGTCGCGATACGTTCGGAAATGGTTGTCGCCGCCTCCGCCGATTGCTCCGCGAGTTTGCGAACTTCTTCCGAAACGACCGCAAAGCCTCTGCCGTGTTCGCCGGCACGGGCGGCTTCGATTGCCGCGTTGAGTGCTAAAAGATTTGTCTGCCCTGCAATGCCGCTGATTGTCTCGACGATTTGTCCGATCTCGTCGGAACGCTTGCCGAGTTCGCCGATAACTTTTGCCGAAGAGCTGACTTGCTCGGCGATATATTTCATTGCCGCAATAGCCGTGTCGACTTTTTCCTTGCCGTTGGCGGCGTTGCTCGCGCTATCAGTTGCGATTTGTTCCATTTGCAAAGTCGTCTGGCTAAGCCCGTCCATCTTGTCGCACATGTTTTGAATCTTTACTTCAAGAGTTTTAATCATTGCCTCCTGCTCGGCGGTGCTACTCGTCATCGTCTCCATGCTCTGCGCGACGACGTTAATCGATTCGGTAGTTTCTTGAGTGCCGGCGGTCAATTCTTCGCTCGACGCCGCCACGCGCTCCGAACATTGCGCGATATTCGTCAAAAGTTTCTTGAGCTTATTCTTCATCTCGTTGACGTTCGTCGATAAAGTTCCAATTTCGTCACGCGATTTAATTTCCAAGTCTTTAATCTGCAAGTCGCCGCCCGCGATTTTTTTCATGGCGTCGACAACATTGTTGAGTTGCCCGACCATTTTCCCGATAAAAAAGTTCGACGCCAACGCGCAGATTAAAACTATCACGACGATTGCAAGCGCGGTCGACGACAGGATTAAATCAATCAGCATGTCGTTCATTTCTTTGACGCTGACGCCGACGAAGAGCATACCGATTGTCTTACCCGCCACGTCTTTAATCGGCTGATAGGCGGCGTAATGTTGCTCGCCCATAACCATTGCCTCGCCAAGAAAACTTTTGCCCTGCGTTATAACGTTGTCAATGACTGCATCGGATGCCTTAGTCCCGACGGCGCGAGCACCTTGCGCATTTTTAACGGTCGTGGCGACGCGCGTATCGCCGTTGAAAATCGTAACCTTACTGCCGCAAACTTTACTAAGCGAATCAACGAGACCGTCCGCGCCGTCCATTTGCTCTTCGCCTTTAAAAAGTTTTCCGTCTTCCAAATGCCAATCACCGTCAAAGCGATAACTCAAAATCTCCGCGATTGCATTGACGTCCGCCGACGCCTTCATCTGCAACGCCTTCGCAAAAACTTCGCCCGCACGAAAGTAGCCGATAACCCCCATGAGTATGCAGACGATAACAATAATTGTGTTGACTGCTAAAATCGATTTTGTCTTAAGGTTCATTGACGAGTGCCCCCACCACTAAAAATTTTTTCTGCATTGTACCACAGATTCAGCGCACGCAACAGAAAAATTTAGCCGACAACGCAACGTCACGTCATCGGCTGTTTCAAGAACGTCAAGCGTTTGTCAACTGCTCGTAAAGTCTCATAAGCTCGGCGACAACTGCCGGCTCGTCGTCCAAAATTTTTTCAAAGCCGTACGCCTTCGCTACTGCGCGGTCGTTGGCTCGGTGAGCCTCGCGTAGGTCTCGCGGCATTGAAAGTTCATCATACAAATCTGCCAACGTCGCGTCGGGATATTTTTCACGCGCCGCCAATATTCCTCGCGCCGTCTCCTCTATCGCAGAAGAACGCTCGCACCAAGCAAATGTATTGTAAACGAGGTCGCGCCCATATCGATAGCCGTTGCCAAATCGACCGGCGGTAATTCTCATCCACGCCATGTGAATTGAACTCATCAAAACTCCGAAGTGATAAAGCTCCGCGTTCGCAATGAACAATGCGCCGTCACTCAAAACAACTTCCGGCTCAACAAAACCCATTGGAATATATTGACGAGACGACGCCGAAGTTCGCGGGATAACTATTTTGGGAGCCTCAATATATCGTGTCCTTGCAAAAAGCGTCGGAACTTTGGCATAGCGGCGAATTTCTAAACTTTTGCTGGCGAGTCGAAAATCTTTGACGCCTTCGACACATTTCATAACGCGCGGCATTTGTCGAAGTTCATTAGGTGGACAATCAACAAGCCACAAGCACCAACGAACTTTTCCTTTGATAAAATCTTCGCCGCTTAAGAACGGGTGAATATATTTTTCAGCGAGCGGATTCTTTTTGATAAGCTCATCTTTTTCTTCGGTTGATAAAATTAAATTGCCGCCGTCAGTGGGATTAGCTCCGACGTTCATTGGCGGGATACCTTCTGGCGGGTCGGCTTTAGGTTTGACGATGACATTTGCGCCGTCGACGAGGTAGGCGT
>CAMYWI010000163.1 GCA_947302675.1 uncultured Selenomonadales bacterium
AAAAGAATTCTGCCGCGTCGGCCGCCGAACGAATCCCGCCCATGCCGATTATCGGAATTTTGACGGCTTGCGCGACTTGCCAAACCATACGAACCGCGACGGGCTTAATCGCGCCGCCAGACAAGCCGCCCGTGATATTGCCGAGCGTCGGTCGCCACGTGTGAATATTTATTTCCATGCCCATGAGCGTATTTATCAGCGAAAGACAATCCGCGCCCGCCGTTTCGACTGCGCGGGCAATTTTCGTGATATCAGTGACGTTGGGGCTAAGTTTGACGATAACAGGCTTGCGCGTATTTTTTTTCGCCGCACTCGTGACCAAAGCCGCTTGGCGTTCGTCCGTGCCGAAAATAATTCCGCCGTCCTTGACGTTGGGGCAGGAAATGTTGAGTTCAATCGCCGCCACGCCGTCAACGTCGAGAAGTTTTGCAAGCCGCCCGTAGTCGTCGACGCTTGAGCCGCTCACGTTCACGACGACATTCATTTTATCCTTAATGCGCGGCAAAATTTTTTTAAGAAAAACTTCGACGCCAGGATTTTCCAAGCCAATAGCGTTCAACATACCCGCCGGCGTCTCCGTGATTCGCACGCCGTCATTGCCCCTGCGCGGCTTGAGAGTAATGCACTTGACCATGACGCCGCCCAGTCTTTTAAGGTCGACGAAGTTTTCAAATTCCTCGCCGAAACCGAACGTCCCGCTTGCCGCGAAAATCGGCGTTGGCAATTTCATTCCGCAAAGCTCCGTCTGCAAAAGATTTCCCGCGCCAGTCAAGCTTTTAAAAGTTCGCGGCGAAAAATTTTTTCCGTAGCGACCGTCAAGCCATTGCACGAAGTCGAAGAGATTTTGCAGACATTGCTCCGCCTCTCGCGCAGAAAATTCTTTCTCGTTATGAATCGCCGCGTTGCCAAGCTTGCGGCAGTAGTGGAGCTTGTCCGCCAAATTTTTATCCAAGCCCGCGTGTTCAATCAGCTCAAAAAGATTGTTCGGCGGATTTTTTTTATCGGCGACGTAAACCCACTTAATCGCCGCGTCGAGAGCCGTCCGCACAAGCTTGACGCACGAGTCATAAGAACTTCTGAACGCCGCCTCCGCGTCAACGCAGTCTTTAGAGAACGCGCGGTATTCGAGCTTGTCCTTCAAAAAATCAAAGTTGGTCAATCGATTCACCTGCCCAAAAATTTTTCAATGCTTATCCTTATCACCGGCAAAAACGAGTGCGGCAATCGTTCCGATAACACCGACGGCAACTAGGCCGACTCCCTTGAGGGCTTTCTTCCACGTCGGATCTTTCACGGGAATTTCTCCAGCGTCGAACCTGCGTGGCGTGAAAATTTTTCCGTAGCGACCGTCAAGCCACTGCACGAAGTCAAAAAGATTCTGCAAACACTTAATCGCCTCGCGCTCCGAAAATTCTTTCTCGTTGTGAAGTGCGGCGTTGCCCGCTTTGCGGCAGTAGTGTAGCTCGCTCAACAAATCTTTTCCAACCGCCCGCTCAAAAGTCGGATTGGAAATTAAATCGAACAAGTTATCCCTTTTGTCGGCGGGCAATTTTTTTCGCTGAGCCGAAAATTTTTTATCCTTATCGTAAACCCACTTGACAGCGGCATCGAGAGCCGACCGCGCGAGCTTAACGCACGAATCAAAAGAACTTTCAAAGGCATTCTCCGCGTCAATGCAGTCTTTGGAGAACGCGCGATACTCCGACTTGTCTTTCAAAAAATCAAAGTTAGCCAAGCAATTCACCTCCGAAAACTTTTTGCGCGGCGAAGACGGGACCATCTTTGCAAACTTTCTTGCGCCCGTCGACGGTATCAATCGAACAGCTCAAGCACGCGCCCAGTCCGCAAGCCATACGCTTTTCAAAAGAAACTTCGCAGGGCAAATTTTTTTCAAGCGCGAGTTTAGCGATACCTCGCATCATAATTTCGGGACCGCAAGTCAAAATCGCCGCGTAATTTTTCGCCGCCAAAATTTCCGGCAACAAATCAACCGCGAAACCTTTCCTGGCGTAGGAGCCGTCGTCGGTTGTGATAAAAATTTCCTCGACGTGCGGGCGAAATTCTTCTTGCCAAAAAGTAACTTCGCCACGATTGCGCCCGCCCATTAAGACATCAGCCGAAAATTTTTCCGCCGCGCAGAGCAAAGGAGCTAAGCCCATGCCGCCGCCGACCAAGAGAATTTTTCCTTCGCGAGGAGTAAAGCCGTTGCCGAGTGCGCCCAAAATTTCTAAGCGTTCGCCCGCGCGTCTCTTGGATAAAGTTTCAGTGCCGCGCCCGACCGCCCGATAAAAAATTTTCACATGACCACCCGCCGTCGACGCAATGCCCAGCGGTCGCCTTAATGTGAAGTCGTCGGAGATTTTCACTTGGACGAATTGACCCGCCCGCGCAGTCTCGGCGAGTCCCGGCGCGTCGACCGTCAAGCGAAAGATTTTCTCCGCGACCTCCACGTTCGATATAATCTCCGCCACAAAATTTCTTGTCAAAGTCATCAACACCTTTAACGATTTTTTTTATTGTAGCAGTTCGCGCCGCCTCGCGCAAAAAATTTTTTTACTTTGTGAAACCGCGCCCTGCTTTGCTCGAAATTAAAGTTGGCGTCCTGCCGCCGATTTGCAAAGCTTTTCAAGGGAATTTTGAAGTGATATAATCGGCGCACTAACTTTGAAAGGAGGGAAACGTATGCAGCCAACAAAAGTTCGTAAGCGTTCGGGGCAAAAAGTTTCGTATGACCGCGCCAAGATTTTCAACGCGATAGCCGGCGCAAATCGAGACGCGACGACGCCCGCCGATAAACTCAGCGACGACGACTTGGAGCTTGTGACGGACTCCGTCGAGCGGGAGATTGGCGACAGCGAAATTATCGGCGTCGAGGCGATTCAAGATCAAGTCGAGAAATGTTTAATGACTCACGGCTTTTACGACGTTGCCAAGCAGTTCATTGTCTATCGTCAAAAGCATTCTCAACGTCGCGCCGCGCAGAAAAAGTTGATGGACACCTACCGCGATATTTTCTTCGCCGACTCGGTGGACATTGACCTAAAGCGCGACAACGCCAATATCAATACCGATGCTTCAATGGGCATTATGCTAAAGCTCGGCGCGGAAAGTTCCAAATACTTCGTCGACAACTATGTCTTGCCGGAAGAATTTGTTCGCGCGGACAAGGAGAACTGGATCCACATTCATGATAAAGATTTCAGTTTGATAACTTTTAACTGTTGCCAAATCGATTTGTTGAAATTATTTCACGGCGGCTTTTCGACGGGGCACGGTTTCCTTCGCGAGCCGAATTCAATTCGCTCCTATGCGTCGCTCGCTTGTATCGCAATTCAAAGCAACCAGAACGATATGTTTGGCGGGCAGAGCATAAACGCCTTTGATTATGCAATGGCTGAAGGTGTAAGAAAATCTTTTAGGAGGGCGATACGCGACGAGGTTAAACGCGCCCGCGATTATTTCGACATTGACGCGGCGGGTGACATTGATTTTAACGTTTGCACTTATTCGGAGGGAGAAAATCCCGCCGCCGTCGAGAATTTGACTGAATTTATCGGCTCGGAGAAACTCGCGGCGAAGATTTATCGTCAAGCTTGCAAGGACGTTGAAGAGGAAACTCATCAAGCTATGGAGGCTCTGATTCACAACTTCAACACGCTCCACAGCCGCGCAGGTGCGCAAGTGCCTTTCAGTTCGATAAATTACGGCATGGATACTTCGCCCGAAGGCCGCCTGGTGATTCGCGAAGTCTTGAACGCAATCGACGCGGGTCTTGGCAACGGCGAGACGCCTATTTTCCCAATCAGCGTCTTTCAACTCAAAAGCGGCGTCAATTACAACGTCAACGACCCGAACTACGACTTGTTCCGCCAAGCGTGCAAGGTCAGTGCAAAACGTCTTTTCCCTAAACTTAATTGGGGCCTTACAGCTTAAACTGTGAAGGAAAATCTCGCTAACCTGAAAGTTCAGGGTGTCCGCTCAAGGGCGGGCTGACGGTAGAAGCGAAATAAGGTACAGTGTACACGAAACAGCTTCGTAAGAGAGCCTACGGTCCGGAAACGGATAGCAGGTGATACCGTGCTAAACTTCGCGCCATCTCAAGACAGGAGGTGAAATTATGTGGAAAGAAATTCCGTGGACAAAGGGTGCATACTCTGCAAGCGATGATGGATTCATAAAATCAAATGAAAGGCTTGGCAAGGACGGTCGTCGTTTAAATGGCGTCATTTTAAAACCCTGGCTTGGGAATCACGGATATTTAACGGTGACTTTGTTGGTTGACGGAAAAAAATATCGTTGCTTGGTTCACAGACTTGTTGCTGAAGTTTTTATCGGCGAAACATCTTCAAATATGGAAAT
>CAMYWI010000164.1 GCA_947302675.1 uncultured Selenomonadales bacterium
CAAGTCAAACAACAATTTCTCGTCGCTCAAGTCAAAGGCGTAACTCGTCTGCTCGAACTCGTTCTGATGAAAAATGTCGCCGTAAGTCACGCCAGGTGCCCACTCAACGTCATAAACATTTTCCACGCCTTGAATATACATTGCGAGCCGCTCAAGCCCGTACGTTATCTCAACCGCGACCGGCTTAACGTCTTGACTGCCGACCTGTTGAAAATATGTGAACTGCGTTATCTCCATGCCGTCAAGCCAAACTTCCCAGCCAAGCCCCCAAGCTCCGAGCGTCGGCGATTCCCAGTTGTCCTCGACAAAGCGGATGTCATGTTTCGCCGCCTCAATGCCGATTGCCGCCAAACTCTCCAGGTAAAGTTCTTGAATGTTGTCGGGCGACGGTTTCATAATCAGCTGCAGTTGATGATGCTGATAAAGTCTGTTGGGATTGTCGCCGTAACGCCCGTCCGCCGGTCTGCGCGAAGGCTCCGTGTAGACGACATTCCAATTTTCCGGTCCGAGCACTCGCAAAAATGTAAACGGGTTCATTGTGCCCGCGCCTTTTTCCACGTCGTAAGGCTCCGCCAATATGCAGCCCTTGTCCGCCCAAAATTTCTGCAGGGCAAAAACTAATTCCTGATACTTCAAACGTGTTACCTCCTTTGCAAAATTCAAGCACGTTATAGCAAATGCGCGTTGCCTTGTCAAACTTCGCGGTAAAAACTGTCGCGCTCAACGGGCTGATAACCTGCCTCCGAAATAATTTCCTCCAACTTTTGGCGAGTAATGCCGGCTGAGGATTTTGCGCCCGCCGCGTGAATAATTTTTTCCTCGCCAATCGTACCGTCCAAATCGTCCGCGCCAAAGTTCAAAGCCAACTGCGCTATTGGCAACGTCAGCATAACCCAAAACGCTTTGAAGTGCGCGAAGTTATCAAGCACTAATCTTGACAGCGCGAGCATTTTTAAATCCTCCCACGCCCCGACGCGCCGCAGGTTGAATTTTTTGCCAAGCTCTGTATTTTCCGGGTGGAAAGGGAAAAGCATCATTGCCATAAAGCCGCCCGTTTCGTCCTGCAAGTCGCGCAGTTTTAGCAAATGTTCGACGCGCTCTTGAATCGTCTCAATGTGCCCGTACATAATCGAGGCGTTTGTTTTCAAGCCGAGCTTGTGCGCCGTCCGCATGACTTCAAGCCACTGAGCCGCCGAACATTTTTTAGGGCAAATGATCTCGCGAACGCGGTCGGATAAAATTTCTGCGCCGCCGCCCGCTAAACTCGTCACGCCCGCGCAGATTAATTCGCTCAAGACTTCGGCGAAATTCTTGCCGCTTATCTTGGCGAAGTTCACAATCTCAACGGGAGTGAAAGCGTTAATCCCGACGTGCGGCAAAAATTTTTTCACAAGCCTCACGGCGTCGACGTAGTAGCTAAAATTTTTATCGGGGTGCAACGAGCTGACGATATGAATTTCGGATAGGGACTGGGGACTGGGGACTAGGGACAAGTTTTTTTCAACGTCGTCAAGTTCGAGAGTAAAGGCGCGGTTGTCGCCGCTCCGACATTGGAAGGCGCACAGCGGACAGTTCGCACTGCAAACGTTAGTTAAATTTATGTGGCGATTGACTGTGTAGAAAATTTTCTTGCCAGTCTTCGACTCCTTGACGCGCCGCGCACTTTCAGCCAGATACAAAAGGTCGTTGTCCTCGTACAGCGCGATAATTTCGTCAAAGTTCAATCGCACGCCCGAAGAAATTTTTTCCTTAGCACTTTCCAAAGTGTTCATGGCTTGCCTCCGAGTGCGCAAGGCGTTCGCCCCGCCTCGCGAATAATTTTTATAATCGTGTCTTCGGCGAGTGCTCGCGGCGAAGTTGCGCCCGCGTCGTGCAAAATATTTTCGCGGTGAATTGTGCCGTCAATGTCGTTTGCTCCGAAACTCAACGCGACCTGCGCGACCGGCACCGTCAACATCACCCAGTAAGCTTTAATGTTCTTGAAGTTGTCAAGCATGAGCCGCGCAATCGCCATTGTCTTTAAGTCGTCCCACATTGACGTTTGCTTAATCTCTTTCTCAAGCGCGGTGTTTTTCGGCAGGAACGGAAAGCAGATAAACGTTTGAAAGCCGCCTGTCTCGTCTTGAAGTTCGCGCAGGCGAATCAAATGTTCGACGCGCTCGGCAAAAGTTTCAATGTGTCCATAAAGCATTGAGGCGTTGGTTTTTATTCCGAGCTTGTGCGCCGTCCGCGCGACGTTGAGCCATTCGTCGGCAGTGCATTTTTTCGGACAGAGTAAATTTCTCACGCGGTCAGTTAAAATCTCCGCGCCGCCGCCCGCTATCGCCTTAAGCCCCGCCGCCTTCAAGCGACGCAAAATTTCTTCGACACTCAAGCCCGAAATGTTGGCGAAGTGCTGAATTTCCACGCCCGTGAAACCTTTTATGTAAAGCGCGGGAAATTTCTCGTGAAGAACTTCGACGAACGACAAATAATTTTCAAAGCTCCAAGTCGGGTGCAAGCCGCTGACAATATGCAAGCCCGCCAAGTTCGGGTCGCGGCTCGCCTCCTCGACAAGCTTAATCGCGTCGTCAATCGTCATTGCATACGCGCCGCCGTCATCAAAATTTCTCCCGAACGCGCAGAACTTGCAACGCGCCCGACAAATATTTGTCAAGTTCACGTGGCAGTTGACGTTGTAATAAACCACGTCGCCGCAAATTTTCTTCCGCACATAATCAGCCAACGCGCCCAGCCAACTCAGCTCGTTGCAAGCAAATAAAGTCTCGCCGTCGTCACGAGTCAGCCGCTCGCCGCGCAGAACTTTTTGTTCAATCTTCTCAAGCTCTCCTCTTACGAACAAAATTTTTCCCTCCGTCTTTTGAAGTCGAAAATATTTTATCACAGCGCGGAAATTTTTTGTAACAAAACTTGACAAGCCGCGTATAATTGGCAGAAAGAAATTCAAACCAACAGCAAAGGAGCAGATAACAATGGCAAACGAAATTTTGAAAGATGAAATCATGAGCGACGCGGAACTTGATCAAGTGGCGGGCGGTACGTGGATGCAATTCACATCCGACATGCTCGAAGCGCAAAAACGCGGCTTTGCAGGCTTTGAAAAGCTCGACTTCACTTTTACTGACCCCAACAGCGACCTCATCAAGATGATTGACGACGACAATTTGCGTCATCAGTACGTTGACAAAGTGGCGGGCGTCTTCGCCTCGTACGGAATCACAATGGAATATCACGGCAAAATGTCGGAAGACAACATTTACACCTATAAAGGCAATCAGATCACTCGCGAGCAAGCCTGGAACATCATCGACGGCAAATAAAACTTCCTCCCTTAAAAATTGTCACTCGGAAAAATTTTCGGGTGATAATTTTTTTTTGCAAAGCCGGAAATTTTCATGTCAAAACTGAAAAAAACATGGTATAATCTAAGCAAAAGGAGGCGAGAAATTTTGTTAGAGATTTTGAAGAAGGCGTTCGACAAAATGGACGCGCTGATTCTCTTGGCGGCGGTGTTCCTGTTCATGCATTTTGACTACGACAACCTTTCCATGCTCGACAAGATTTATATCGCGTTCGGATTTTGGACGGTGACCAAGCTCATCAGGCTTTACATTGTTTACAACAACGAGAAGAAAGGATGATCCTATGAGGAAAATTTTCTTAACGCTAATCATGTTGGCAACGTTAACTTTTACTGGTTGCGGCGGACAAGCAAAGGAGGAATCAAAACCGGAGCCGCAAGCCGAAGTCGCGGAAGAAGTTCAAAACGCGCCCGCGCAGAACGTCAACGGCGACTTAAAAATTTCAATGCTCGACGTGGGGCAGGGCGACGCGATTTTGATTCAAACTAAAAATCAAAACGTCCTTGTCGACACGAGCGACACCGACGAGCGCGAACTCCTTGTTGACGAACTCGAAAAGCTTTCCGTCACGAAGATTGACAAGTTGATCTTGAGCCACCCGCACGCCGACCATATCGGGAGCGCGAAGGCTTTGATTAATCCGAGCGCGAAGGAACTCAAGGCTAATCCCTACCTCGAAAAAATTTCCGTCAGCGAAGTTTACGACAACGGCATTGCCGCCAGTTCCCCGCTCTACAAAAGCTACATGAAGGCTATCGACGCGAAGGGCATTGCGCACCACAGCTTGAAGACCGGCGACACGCTAGACTTGGGCGGCGGCGTCAAGTTCAGTGTCCTCTACCCCACGCCCGAAATCGTCAATGCCGTGAACAACGGCGGCTGGAAGTCCGACCCCAATAACGAATCCGTCGTCGGCAAGCTCACCTACAAAAATTTTAGTATGATGTTTACGGGCGACGCGGAAAAGCAGGTTGAGTCGGAACTCTTAT
>CAMYWI010000165.1 GCA_947302675.1 uncultured Selenomonadales bacterium
CTTCCGTCCACGCCATGCCCGTTGAAACTCCGATTTGCGGTTGCTTTTCGGCGCGTGTCTGCAAAAACTTTGGACGCCCGATGAAGTCGCGCAGATTTTTTATCGTGATGTAGACAACGCCCTCGTGACCCTCGACGATTTTCCGCGCCGCCTTACGACACGCCCGCCCGATTATCCGTTCAAGCTCGCGAACGCCCGATTCCCGCGTATACTCCGAAATTATTTCTTGCAGGACGCCCTTTGCAAAGACAACGTCGCCTTTCTTGAGTCCGTTCTCTTCTTTTTGCCGCTTGGTGAGATAACGCCGCGCGATTTCAAACTTCTCGTTCTCCGTGTAACTCGACAGCGTGATTATTTCCATGCGGTCGCGTAACGGCTTGGGTATCGTGTTAAGCGTGTTCGCCGTGACAATCCAAAGCACCTTTGACAGGTCAAACGTCGTGTCAATGTAATGGTCGTTGAACGAATTATTCTGCGCGGGGTCAAGCACCTCAAGCAACGCCGACGACGGGTCGCCCGCCCAACCGTCCTTGCCGAGCTTGTCAACTTCGTCAAGCAGGAAGACGGGATTGTTCGTGCCGGCTTTCTTTATGCCTTGAATGATTCTGCCAGGCATTGCGCCGACGTAAGTCCGTCTGTGCCCGCGAATCTCCGCCTCGTCGCGTATGCCGCCCAAACTCGCGCGGATAAATTTTCTGCCCGTCGCCTTCGCAACTGACGACGCTAACGAAGTTTTACCGACGCCCGGCGGTCCCACTAAACACAAAATCGGCGCGGGCTTGTCCTTTGTCAAAACTTTCACGGCGAGAAAATCCAATATGCGCTCTTTGACCTTCTCCAAGCCGTAATGGTCGGCGTCGAGAATTTTCGCCGCCTCCGTTATGTCCATTGAATCTTCCGAAGAAATTCTCCACGGCAAATCTATCAGCCACTCAATATACGTGCGAATCACATTTCCTTCCGACGCCATTGAAGGAATTCGCTCAAGCCGTTTCAATTCCTTATCCAGAATTTCTTTGACCTCGTCGGGATAATCGCCCTCCTCAATTTTTTTGCGATAGCCGGAAGTTTCTTCCGCAACGTCTTCATCTTCGCCCAACTCTTTATGAATCGCCTTGAGTTGCTCGCGCAGATAATGATCCTTTTGAATTTTCTCAATCTGATTGCGCACGCGCTTGTTTATCTGAAACTCCATTTGCAAAACTTCAAGCTCGCGCGTCAGAATTCCATACAACTTTTCAAGCCGCTCGTTTACGTCCAAGCAACCCAAAATTTCTTGCTTGGAATCGAGTTTCAAATTTAAATGGCTCGCAATCAAATCCGCAAGCCGCCCGAAGTCTTCAAGAATTGTAATGGATACAAAAGTTTCCGACGGAATGCGCTTGCTGAGCTTAACCCACTCCTCGAACTGGTGAACCACGCCGCGCACAAGTGCCTCCGTCTCCAAATTGTCTTCCCAAGTATCCTCGTGAACTTCAACTTCTGCCTCAATGTAATTTTTATCGGCGAACTCTCGATACTCAAGCATTATGCCGCGATTGATGCCCTCGACCAACACGCGAACATTGCCGTCGGGCAACTTGATTATCTGGCGAATATCGGCGATTGTCCCGACCGAGTAGAGATCTTCTTCTTGGGGGTCTTCGTTGTCAATGTCGAGTTGTGCCACTAAAAACACTTTCCGCGTGCCGACCATTGCCGCCTCAAGCGCACTGACTGAAGCGTCGCGCCCAACGTCAAGATGCATTATCATATTCGGAAAGACGACGATACCCCTAAGCGGCACGAGCGGCAAAATCATATTTTCAGCCATGCAAAAAACCTCCTGTTAGGGCAAAAGTGGAAAGGCAAAGAAAACCTCTCCACTTCCCGCTAAAAATTAACCGTTAGTTGTTCTCTTAATTCGTTTGGTATTAGCTCTGAGTTTCGGCTCTTGATTGAACAGAATATCTTCCTTAGTGACCGTGCAAATCGTGTTGCCGCTGATTGAGGGCACCTCGAACATGACGTTGCGCATGACCCGTTCCAAGATTGAACGCAAGCCGCGTGCGCCCGTTTTGCGTTGAATTGCCTCGCGGGCGATAAGTTGAAGTGCCTCGTCCTCGAACGTGAGCTTTGAGCCGTCCATTTCCATGAGCTTTTGATACTGCTTGACCAGTGCATTTTTCGGCTTGGTCAAGATTTTAACTAAGGCGTCCTCGTCGAGCGCGTCAAGCGTCACGATTATCGGCAACCGCCCGACAAACTCTGGAATCAATCCACCCTTTATCAAGTCGTCCGGCAAGACTTCCTTTAAAATTTGTCCGACGTCCTGTTCTTCCCTTGAAACGACTTTTGCGCCGAAACCGAGCTGACTTCCCTTTATGCGCGTCTCGATAATCTCCGCCAGGTCGTTGAACGCGCCGCCGCAAATGAACAGGATATTTTTCGTGTCGACCATGACGGTTTCGGGCGGCTGACCAGGCTTGTTGTTGGGCAGGGAGACATTGACGCGCGTCCCTTCCAAAATTTTCAAGAGAGCCTGCTGAACACCTTCGCCCGAAATGTCACGATACATGCCGGGCTTGCGAGCGATCTTGTCAACCTCGTCTATGTAAATTATGCCGCGCTCCGCCTTTGAAACGTCGCCTTTAGCGGATTGAATCAGCGCGTACAGGACGTCTTCAGTATCTTCTCCAACGTAGCCCGCCTCCGTCAATGCGTTCGCGTCGACAATCGCAAGCGGCACGTTCAAAATTTTAGCGAGCGTTTGAGCCAAAAGCGTTTTGCCGCTGCCCGTCGGACCGACCATGAGGATATTGGACTTTTGCAACTCAAGCCCTTCCTTGCCGGCGGGGTAGTGACCAATTCTCTTATAGTGATTGTAAACGGCGACAGAAATGGTTTTCTTCGCCTCAGCTTGACCGATTATGTATTCGTCGAGTTTCTCGCAAATTTCTTTAGGCTTGGGAAGTTTATCGGTGCCGACAATTTCGTCCTCGTCTTCCATATCCTTTTCCAAAATTTCCGCGCAGAGTTCGACGCAACTGTCGCAGATGTAAACGCCCGTGCCCGCTATCAATTTCTTTACGCTGTGTTCGGACTTGCCGCAAAAAGAACATTTCAATGTGTCGCGATCCTTGCCGAATTTCAACACGCTCCCACCCCCAGAAAATCAATTACTCATTGCCTTTTGGCGGGCGGCTGATTACGTCGTCTATTAAGCCGTAAGCTTTGGCGTCCTCCGCCGTCATGAAGTTATCGCGCTCGGTATCTGCCATGACTTTTTCGCGCGGCTGCCCCGTGTGCTTGCAGAGGATTTCGTTGCCGACTTCGCGCAGTCTCAAAATCTCTCGCGCTTGAATTTGAATGTCGGTCGATTGCCCGCTCGCGCCGCCCAACGGCTGATGAATCATAATCCGCGCCAGCGGCAGGGCAAATCGTTTCCCTTGTGCGCCCGCCGTCAAAAGCAGACTACCCATACTCGCCGCCTGCCCAATACAAATCGTTGAAACGTCGGGCTTAATATACTGCATCGTGTCGTAAATCGCAAGCCCCGCAGTCACAATGCCGCCAGGACTGTTTATGTACAGGTGAATATCTTTGTCGGGGTCTTCGCTCTCAAGGAAAAGCATTTGCGCGACGACCGAGTTTGCAACGTCGTCATTTATCGGACCGCCGAGAAAAACAATCCTGTCCTTGAGCAGGCGGGAATAAATATCGTAGGCGCGTTCGCCGTAGCTCGTCTTCTCTATAACCATCGGCACGTAGTAAGCCATAATTCTCACCTCAAAAAATTTTTTCAAAAAAGGGCGGTGATTATTTTTCACGCCCTTGTTAATGTTCAATTCTCTTTAATTTCTGCTGTTTCTTCAACCTGCGCGGGTTCGTCTTTTTTAGTAGCCGCTGACGAATTGTCGATGATAAACTTCGCGGCTTTGCGGCGACGAATCCGATTGGTGATGTTGGGGATTTGCCCGTTGTCCTTTAAAAGTTTTTCAACTTGCTTTGGCGGCATACGATACATTTGCGCCATCATTGCAATTTCAAAGTCGAGTTCAGGTTTAGTTGCGTCGAGTTTTTCCGCGCTCGCGACCTGCTCAAGCATGATGTCCGTCAAGACTTCTTTCTGTGCCCGCTCGCGATAATCCTCACGCATTTTGTCCATGTCGATTCCCGAAAACGCCATGTACTGTTGAAGGTTCATGCCTTGCGTTTGCAGTTGCGCGTCGAGTTCGTTAATCATTTGCGTTATGCGCGTCTCAATCATGACGGGCGGCAGGTCAATCGTCATGTTCGCGACAACCTTATCGATAATCGCCTGATGCTGAGCCTCGCGGGCGCGGCGGTCGGCG
>CAMYWI010000166.1 GCA_947302675.1 uncultured Selenomonadales bacterium
GTTAAACCCTCCTGTGCAGTTTGGTTTGCTTGCTAGGCAAGCTAATCATAGCACAGGAAGTTTTTTTTTGTCAATGTTAACGACTACAAAAGATTTTTGCTGTAAAACTCGCGCTCTTGTTTGTAATCGGTGATAGTATTCTCGCCGCGCTCAAGGGCAATCAGACCTGTGCGGATGACTTCCAAAATGCCGTAGGGGGCGAGCAGGCGCGTGAAGGCGGTAACTTTCTCGTCGTTGCCGGTTATCTCGAAAATGAGCGTCGTCGGTTGAACGTCGACAACGTGAGCGCGGAAAAGCTCCGCCATTTTCAAGACGTCAAGGCGCGTGCTGTCGTCGGCTTTGACCTTAATCATTGTCATTCCGCGCGTGACTGCCGACGCCGAGTCGAGACGCTGAACCGCTTGCACGACTGGCATTTTCTCCAGCTGTTTGATAACTTGGTCGACAAAATTGCCGTCGCCGTGAACCACAACCGTTATCCGCGAAAATTCGGGCGATTGCGTTATCCCTACCGATAAACTATCGATATTGAATTCCCGACGGCTAAACATGCTCGCCACGCGCACCAAGACGCCTGGCTGATTCTCGACGTAAATTGATAAGACGTGTTTCATTTCTTGCAAAGCTCCTCTTAAAAATTTTATTCGCAAATATATCACGCCCGCCGCAGATTTTCAATAAAAAAGCTCCCCGATTGCAGGGAGCTTTTTTTCGACGCAAATTTTAATCTGCTCAAGCTGTTTGCACCTTCCTCAAATTTTTCAACGCCGTCTTTAATCACGCGGTATCGGCAACCGGTCGTTATTTCTTTACCGCATTAATTGCCCATTGGTCATCAGTCAAGTCTGTCGGATAATTTACCTGTGAACACCGGTTCTAAGTTGCTATAAGATATAGATAAAAATTCTCTCAAGAGTTATGTTGCTCTGTGACTTGAAATTATTTTCAGATTGTGCTAGATTATGCGCGGCATGAAAAATTTCTTGGGAGGTTTTATTCTCATGGCAATCAGTTTGAAAAAGGGACAGAAAGTTGACCTCACGAAGACAAATCCCGGCTTGAAGGAAGTTTTAATCGGACTCGGCTGGGATACGAACAAATACGACGGCGGCAAGGACTTCGACCTTGACTCTTCCGTCTTCCTGCTCGGCGCAAATAACAAAGTTGCAAGCGATGACGATTTTGTTTTCTATGGCAACCTCAAGCACAAGAGCGGCGCGGTTGAGCATATGGGCGACAACTTGACGGGCGCGGGCGAAGGCGACGACGAGCAAATTAAAATCGACCTGTCGAAAGTTCCCGCCGAAGTCGAGAAGATTGACTTCACCGTCACCATTTACGAGGCGGAAGAGCGCAAGCAAAACTTCGGGCAAGTCGAGAACGCCTTTATTCGCGTCGTGAACCAAGCAACCGGCGAAGAACTCATCCGCTACGATCTCGGCGAAGATTTCTCTATCGAGACGGCTGTCGTTATCGGCGAACTTTATCGCAACAAGGGCGAGTGGAAATTTAACGCTATCGGCTCTGGTTTCAGCGGCGGTCTTGCCTCGCTCGGCAAAAACTACGGCGTCAACGTTTAAACTGCAATGCGTAATGCGTAATGCGTAATTTTTTTCATTGCGCGTTGCGCATTTTGCATTTTAATTAAATTTGGAAGGAGAATTTCAAATGGCTGTCAACCTTCAGAAGGGACAAAAAATTTCTCTCAAAAAATCCGACGGCAAAAGACTTTCGCGCCTCATGGTCGGGCTTGGCTGGGACGCGGCGGAGCAAAAGGGCGGTTTCTTCAGCCGCATTTTCGGCAACTCGGACAGCATTGACTGCGACGCCTCTGTTTTCCTCTGCCAAGACGGCAAGTTTGTTGATAAAGACGACCTTGTTTACTTCGGCAACCTTGAGCACAGGAGCAAAGCCGTTAAGCACATGGGCGACAACTTGACCGGTGCGGGCGAAGGCGACGACGAACAAATTTTTGTCAACCTCGACGAGATCCCGCGCAGATACGACAAGCTGATTTTCGTCGTCAACATTTACAAAGCCGTCGACCGCAAACAGCACTTCGGCATGATTAAGAACGCCTTTATCCGAATTGTTGATGACGAGACGCGCGAGGACCTCTGCCGTTTCAATCTCAGCGACGATGATACCGATATGCTCTCCATGATTGCTGGCGAAGTTTATCGGCGTAGCGACGAGTGGAAATTTAATGCAATAGGCTCCGGCACGAAGGATACCGGCTTGAACGAGTTGGCGCAGAGGTTTAAATAAGTCATGAGAAAATTTTTAGCGGCACTCTGCGCGGCGTTTATGTTGCTGACGACGCCCGCGAGTGCCGAAACTCAACAGGTCGGCAATTCGGACGTATCAGCTAAACCACTCAACGACTCCATAGAAAATTTTTACGCCACGTTACCTAAAGCTAAAGGCGACTACAAAAGCCGTGTGCGCCCGATTTTAATTGAAGGCGCAATGAATACCGAGACCGAAGTTTTGATTCGTGCGCTGAAAAATCCTGTAGCTTATCGCGAAATGAATTACATGTTCGTGGCGGGCACTTACAAGGATTATCCCGTCGTGATTGTTCGCACCGAAATCGGCATGGCGAACGCCGCCGCGTCAACGGCTCTCGCGATAAAAAAGTTTAATCCCTGCGCGGTCATCAATCAGGGCACGGCGGGCGGTCACGACCCCGCTATTCAAATCGGCGACATAGTGATTGGCGAGCAAAGTTTTGATTATGCCGCCTTCAAAAGTTCTTACACGCAAGCGGGCGCGGGCATTGACTTGACTCAACAGGAAAATATCGGAACTTACGCTTACGACAAGGCGACAAAAAAATTTCAAGCCTACGAATATTTTTCTGCAGATAAAACTTTGTTTGACATTGCCGAAAAAATTTCCGCCGACCATAAAGAATTCAACGTCGCTATCGGCACAATCGGCACGGCAAATGCTTGGCTCAACAGCATTGACTATATAAATTTCCTGAACAAAACTTACGGCTCAAGTTGCGAGGAAATGGAGACCAACGCCGCCGCGCAGATTTGCCAAAATGCGGGCGTCCCGTTTATCGGGATTCGCGTCCTCTCCGACAACATTCTGCTCAGCGACAAGTACGAACCGGAAACCGCGCAGGTCGCGCAGAATTTTGTTTTGCTCGTCGTCGAAAGTTATATCCGCGACGTTCTTAAAAAGTAAAGGGGCTTAGCTTTGGCGAAGAAAAATAATCCCGCCGTCTCCGTGATTATCGCAATGTACAACGCGGAAAATTTTATCGGCGAAACTTTGAACAGTCTCGCTAATCAAACGTTCCAAAACTTTGAAGTTATCGTTGTCGACGATTGCTCAACGGATAATTCCTGCGCGGTCGTCGGGAATTTTTCTGCAAGGTTCGGCGACAGATTGAAAGTTGCCAAGCTCTCCAAGAACAGTGGCTGTCCCGGCATTCCCAGAAATTTTGCGTTGGAGGCGGCTCGCGGCAAGTATGTTTACTTCCTCGACGCCGACGACCTTTTGAGCGAGACGGCTCTTGAGGGCTTTACGACGTCGCGGAAAATTTTAATGCTGATGTTGTTCATGCCGAGAAAACTTTTGCCTTCTTCGATGAGGACGGCATAAGCGGAGCCGAGCCGATAAGTTTTCAAACGGGCGAATTCGTGACGGAGCCGACGCTTGAAACTTTTGACATTGGCGAGCGCGTCACGGATTTTATTCACAAGCGATATTTATGGCAAGTTTGGGGAAAACTCTTCCGCCGTCAATTTCTTCTCGACAACCAAATTAAATTCTCCGCGATAAAAACCTTTGAAGATTTTGTTTTCGCGTTCATGAGTCTCGTTGCCGCTAAAAATTATGTGCGCGTGCCGTTCGTGAGCTATTTCTATCGCGTGCGGAAAAATTCTCTTTCGCACGAAAGCCGCGACACTGTGGAGTTGTCAACGACGATGATTAAAGTCGTCGGCGAGCTGGATAACTTCATGAACAGCAGGAAATTTTTCCGCGAGAATTATCAAGCACGATACGCGCTCTTGGATTTTTTTATTCGGGAGCGGCTTGAAGTCATTGCGAAAAATTTTTTTGTGGCAAGCAAGCTTGACCCCGCCGAAGTTTTCGAGTTCTTTAGGGAGAAAGTTTTCTCTGCAAAAACAAATGACAATGCCGCGCTGACTTCCTATTTGTTTGTCGTGACGGCTTTAAAATCAATTTAGTATTTGGAGGTATCAAATTTGAAGATAACAGGTTTAACCGATGCGCAAGTTCAAGAGGCTAAGGCGAAGTTCGGCGACAACTCGATAACCGAACAGGCGCGCGAGGGTTTCTGGGAC
>CAMYWI010000167.1 GCA_947302675.1 uncultured Selenomonadales bacterium
GGTATCGCGATTACTCGATTATGCCGGCGGGTATCGAAAATCTTTCCTACGACGTGACGACGATTCAATTCAAGCGCGAGGGCAACAAGCGTTATTATTACATTCAAGACCGCACTTCCTATACCGCTAACGGCGCACAGCTTAGAGAAATGCACTATCGCGATTCGGACATGAATTGGCAGGAAATTCCGGTTGGCTCGGTTGTCGACGTTCAATATTTCGAGGCAGTTCTGATTGTCGACGGCAAAAAGTACGACGCTAATTATTAAATCATGTACGCATAAAATTTCGGGCGACTTGACGAATTGCCGAGTCGCCTTTTTCGTAGAAAGGCTTAAGCATGAAGGAACGGCTCGACATTTTACTGACGGAGAAAAATTTTTTCGACAGCCGCGCACGAGCAAAGGCAATGATTATGGCGGGGAAAATTTTAGTGAACGGGCAGAAGGTCGACAAGGCGGGCGCACTCGTCCCGACCGATTCTGAAATTCGGATACTCGGCGAGGAAATGCCGTTCGTCAGTCGCGGCGGTTTGAAACTTCAAAAGGCTCTCGACGTGTTCAAAATAATTCTTAGCGGGAAAATCGCGGCGGACGTCGGAGCGTCGACGGGCGGCTTTACCGATTGTATGTTGCAACACGGCGCGAAGAAAGTTTACGCGATTGACGTCGGCTACTGTCAGCTTGCCTGGAAACTTCGTAGCAATGTGCGCGTCGTCAACATGGAGCGCACGAACATTCGCAACGTCACGTGCGCAGATTTTCTTGACGACTTGGATTTTATTTCTATCGACGTGGCGTTTATTTCACTGGAAAAAGTTTTGCCTGTCGTGTACAATCTGCTTGAGGCGGGCGAAGTCGTCGCGCTGATAAAACCGCAATTCGAGGCGGGGCGTGAATTCGTCGGCAAGAAGGGCGTCGTTCGCGACAAAAAAATTCATGCGGCGGTTATCGAAAAGGTTTTGAACTGCGCGGCGGGCTTGGGCTTTGAAGTCGTCGGACTAAATTTTTCGCCTGTCAAAGGTCCGGAGGGCAACATTGAATACCTTGCGCACTTGAACAAAAATTTATCGGCGGGCGCGTTTGACTTTGCGGAGATTTTATCGGTAGTGGATTCGGCGCACGAGGAGTTGAGCTAATGGCGCGGCAAAATATTTTCGGTACGGTGTTCGGCGTCGAGGCGGGCATGATGCAAATTGCGGTCTTCCCGAACATGAGCAAGATGCGAGCTGGCGAGATTGTCGACCGAATTTTTAACTTTTACAAGAACAAGGACGTGCGCTTACTTATGCCAGCGACGGAGGCGCGAATGTTGCGCAAGGAAGAATACGGCTTGCCGTGCGTCGAGCGCGTTCACGTCGATATGGCGTTGAGCATTGGCGGCGACGGGACATTGCTTGGCGTCTGTCGCAGGTTCGAGAATCAAAACGTGCCTGTTTGCGGAATCAACTTGGGGACGCTGGGCTTTTTGGCTGATATTGAGCCGCGCGAGTTGGAGAGCCGACTTGCGAAAATTTTGGCGGGGCAATATCGGGTTGAGCGGCGGCTTTTGCTGAGCGGCTACGTTCGCAACGAGCTTGGCGAAAAATTTCTTGGCAACGCGATTAACGATGTCGTGATAACCAAAGGCGGCGTCGCGCGAATGCTCCGGCTCGGTCTCTATATTAATCAGACGCATTTAATGGACTACAAAGCGGACGGATTAATCGTTTCAAGCCCGACGGGTTCAACGGCTTATTCCTTGAGCGCGGGCGGTCCGATTCTCAACCCGAATATTCGCGCGTTGCTTTTAACGCCGATTTGCCCGCACACCTTCCAAATGCGCCCGCTGATTGTCAACGAGGACGAGGAAGTCTTGATAAAAATTTCCGCCATGCAGGACGTGATTGTCACGCTCGACGGGCAAGTCAGTCACAAAATCCAACCCAACGACGATGTTATTGTTCGCAAGGCTTTGGCGACCGCGCACATTGTCAAGTTCGACGACAAAAATTATTATGACGTGCTCAAAGCCAAGATGTGGAGCTGATTATTTTTGAACGACGATACTAGAAACAAAATCGCCGCGCAGGCGACCGAGATTCATTTTGCAGAAGATTTGCCCGCCGAGCTTGAGGGCTTTATGTTAAAAAAAATCTTCGCGACTGACGAGGATAAATTTATTTTCTTCACCTACACTGACGACGCAATTCACTGCGGCTTGACGACTTACTTTCACGAAGAGACGCGCGAATTTAAAGTTCGCCAAAAGATCGGCTTGACGGAGTTTTGTCTGACGAACTTTTTTACGGAGGACTTCAAGACTTTTCAAAGTTTGCTTGACGCGCAACTTGCCGACGTTCTGAAAAATCTGCGCGGCTTGCGGAGTAGAGAGCCGAATAATTTTCTGCGCGAGAAAAAAATTGACACGTGGACTTACGGCTTGAAGTTGCCCGCGACGTTCGAGGGCTTTGAACTTTTTATCAGCCCCGCCGCGCCCGTTGAAGTCACGAACGGTTCTTTTATCGTCATCAATTACGCCGACTTCGCCGCCAACAGCGACTTCGTTATCTATTACAACATTTACACCGACGAATTCAGCGGCGAGACGCGGATTAACGGTGCGCCGCACGTGAGCTACGCCTTCGACGCCAAGACGCTAAAAGATTTGGAGACTAAGCTCAAAAGAAATCTCGACGCCGAACTTTTATCAATCAGGCAATAAAAAAATCCCGTCGAACGACTCGGCGGGAATTTTTGTTGCTTTTATGTCGATATATATATTTTTACCAAACAAACATCAATGTAAACAGTACCATACACATAACAAAAATTGTCGAGAAACATCCGCTTGATTGAGAATTGTATGATTTTTTATTTTTATCATCATAGGTATCTAACAAAGTGTGTATAATTTTTTCTTCTTCGGCTGCTTTTTGATGATTGCCAATTTTGAAATAAGCATCAGAAAGCCCTGTATGAACCATTATTTCAGAGTATGCAACTTTTTCCAATGCCTCCTGTATCATAGATTCCGGAGCTTTACCTGTTTTTTTGACAGCTGAAAGTCGTAAAGTTTGAATCATCTCAAGAGCTTTATTGTACTCGTCAATGGCAGAATCATACTCGCCTTTTTCCATGTAACCCATTGCTGCTGCCGTATGTCGAGTATATTTTCTCAAGTTCGGGTCTTCAAAATTATCCATATCAAGAGGTTTACTTTCTTTCTGTGCGTCAATTCCCAACTGAGCAACAGCCATTGCTGAGCGGGCAGCTTTTTCGGCTTCAAGTATTTTTGGAAAAACTGCCGTTACAACATTTAACGGAACTTCGCCGTTGTCAAATGGTTTCCGCAAAATCTGAACCAGTTCGATAATTTTGTTATATTCGTTAATGGCGGCGCGGTAGTCGTTTCTTTCCATACAGGAATTTGCAGACATAAAAAGCTGTGACAGCTGATGTATACCTTCTTCAATGTTCATAAAATCGTCTCCTAAAAATCGATAAACGGCACAACCTTTTAAAATAAAAGTCATGCCGCTTGTTCTAATCCAACAATAAAATTAGCCCCATTTGTGTTCAATAGAATTCCATTGCACCGGAGTAACGCCGTGACTGCCGCAACGCGGGCAACCATCTTTATTGCAGTTATAATCGTTGCAGTAAATTTGATTGCAATTAGTGCATTTGTTAAGCATCTCGCGTTCTTCGTGTTCTTTTCCACAACTTGGGCAAGGATGTCTGTCAGTCCACCCCATAATTAAAACCTCCTTAAAATAAAATCTTACAAAGGCTATTATATATATATATATATATATATTGTCAAGCTTTTTTATAGTTTAAATTGAAAGCTCCCGCCATTTCCGACGGGAGCTTTTTTACCAAAGTACGTACCTAAAAAATCATTGGCGTTTATATGCACTAATTTGTGTATAATGTTTCTTGAAGAATTCTTCGGCGACTTGCGGGAAGAGCGCGTAACTCAAAACGTCTTCGTCGGTCGGGTTGAGGAAACCCTTGTTAATGAGTTCGTCTTTAAACTGCGCGAAAGTCTCGCCCTTAGCGTCTTCAATCGAGCAATCCTCAATGATTTGATCTTCGGGGATTTTGAGCGTCTTTGTGATAAAGTCGCGGTCGACGGGAACGGGCGTGCGCCCGAACTTGCCGCGAACCATATCTTTGAACTCGTTTGGAACCATTTTATAGCGTTCGCCCGCCATGACGTTGAAGGTTGCCATAGTGCCGACGATTTGGCTTGACGGGGTGACGAGCGGCGGATAACCTGCATCTGCACGGACGCGGGGCA
>CAMYWI010000168.1 GCA_947302675.1 uncultured Selenomonadales bacterium
TGGTCGTAAATGTAATGGTAGGGACGAGTCGTGATAATCATCCAGCCCGTGTCTACATTTCGCGAATAGGCAACAAGCGAATCAACGCCATCAATGTCAATGCGAATAACGCCCGAACTGTTATAAATCCTGTCGAGAATGAATTTGTACTTGTTGTCAATCGCGTACTCGGTGCCAATTCCGCTGACATTGTCGGAGTTGGAAATCATTCTGCCCGTGCGGTCCATGACGATAACGGAAATTTCCTCGTCGTCGAAAGTTTGAACAAAATTCTGCAGGGCGTCAAGATCAAAATTCCTCTGAACCATGCCGACAGGTTTCCCTTCCGCGTTCAGAACAGGCACTTCAATCACGACAATCATTTTGCCCGTCGACATGCTGGAGATAATGTCGGAAACGTAAGCTCTGCCCTTCATTGCCTCTTGAAAGTGCTGACGCTTTTCCAAATTAACGCGCGTGGAACCGTCCGTGCGAATCAGCTGCCAAGCGTCGGCTCCGGTCAAACCCATTGGATTATCGTCGTTAAAAATAATGTTCGTCTCATCCAAAATTTTCGAGACCACCGCGCGTTTGTCTTCAGTCGGCGATTGAACGTATTGAATTATTTCAGGATTAAGGGCGAGCGAGCGGAGCACGTGCTGATTTATTTCAATGAGCGAGGAAATATGCTCCGAAATAATCATGTTGCGCAACGAACCGTTCATTTTTACGGAGGCCTCTAACTCGCTAATGGTGTTCCGCGCACTAATGGCTACCAGCATAACAAAAGGAATTGCTCCCATTACAATGAAAAACAAAAAAAGTTTGGCGCGAATACCTTTATTGAATTCCATTATGTTGGCAAAAGCGGAAGAGGGTTTCCAATTTTTAAGATTAATTTTCATCTGTTACTAAGGTTTTGCATGAGCGCGTAAAGTGCGGGGAAGAGCAACACTACGAACATTGACGGGAAGATAAATATAATCATTGGGAAAAGGATTTTGACGGGGGCTTTCATTGCCTCCGTTTTGACGCGCTGGCGGTGGCGGTCGCGCATGTTGTCGGCTTGCGTCTTTAGTGTTCGCGTCATGCTCGTGCCGAGTTTCTCCGCTTGAATTATCGAAGTTGTGAACAGATAAACCTCCTCCAAATCGCAACGCTTAGCTAAATTCGTCAGCGCGTATGAATGCGTCATGCCCAACGAAACGTCCTGTTGCATTCTATAAAACTCGTCGATAAGCGGTCCTTTCATGCGCTTAATCATTTTAGAAACCGCGCCGTCGAACGATAAGCCCGCTTGCACGCTCACGCACAACAGGTCGAGAAATTCCGGCAACTGCTTGCGGATTGACTTTTGCCGCTGACGAATTTTTGAGTTGAGTATTGCGAACGGTACCGCCGCGCCCAAGAATACTCCCAAACCCATAACCAAAAGTCTCTGCGCGGGATTTAGCCCCTCGTGATACTGCGTCAAAACGAACGCGCCGATTATGAACGCGGAGAGCGAAAAGCCCCAGCCCGCTATCAAGGTTGAGGGACTCCAAATGCCCGTCTTGCCCGCGAGGAAAATTTTCTCCTCAATCTGCTCCTTGATTGCTTGCGGCGCGAGTCTCTGCAAACGTTCTTCAAACCATTTTATAATCGGAATTATTACACGCTCTTTGAAGGCGACGCGCGGTTGTTCCTGAACGCCTTCCCGCATTTCTTGCGCACTCGGCGTGGTATTTTTTTTGATCTTCGGGACGCGCTCAGCCTCCGCCTTTTCAATCATGTCGTTAAGTCTTTTGCGCAACTGTGATTCGGGTCTCTGCTTGAACTGATATAGGAGTACGATAAATGCAAACCACATAAGCGAGCAGATCGCCGCGACAATTAAAATCATTCGGCTCACCCCCGACTGGAGAAAAATGAAAGCGGTAAATCGATGCCGTTCATTTTGAACTTGTCCATAAATTGCGGCGCAAGTCCCATGCTCTCGTAATGCCCGACAGATTTTCCTTCCGTGTCAATGAAATCCTGCACGTAGCGGAATAAATCCTGCAAAATAATCGTGTCGCCTTCCATGCCCTGCACTTCCGTAATGTGCGTGATCTTTCTGGAGCCGTCGCGAATTCTCGACTGCTGAATAATCAAATCAATCGCGGAGGAAACTTGCGTGCGAACTGCGCGGACGGGCAATTCCATACCCGCCATAAGAACCATAGTTTCAAGGCGGCTCAAAACGTCGCGCGGCGTGTTGGCGTGCGCCGTCGTCAAGGAGCCGTCGTGACCTGTATTCATTGCCTGGAGCATGTCGAGAGCCTCGCCCGAACGAACCTCGCCGACGATAATTCTATCTGGGCGCATACGCAAGGCATTTCTAACCAAATCGCGGATTGTTATCGCGCCTTGCCCTTCCAAGTTCGCGGGGCGTGCCTCAAGCGTCACGACGTGGACTTGTTGCAGTCGGAGTTCGGCGGCGTCTTCAATCGTGACAATTCTGTCCGTTTCAGGAATAAATGACGACAGCACGTTTAAAGTTGTCGTCTTGCCCGAACCCGTGCCGCCCGCAACCAAAATGTTCAGCCGCGCTTGCACGCACGCATCAAGGAATGTCGCCATGTCACGGCTAAGCGTGCCGAATTTTATCAAGTCGTTTATCGTCAGTGCCTTCTTGGTGAATTTACGAATCGTGACGACGGGACCGACCAGTGACAGCGGCGGGATAATGATATTGACGCGCGAACCGTCGGCAAGGCGGGCGTCAACCAGCGGCGATGACTCATCGACGCGGCGACCGAGCGGCGTCAAAATCCTCTCAATGATACTCATTAAATGCGCGTTGTCATAAAAGCGGACGTCGCTGAGCTTGAGCTTGCCCTTCTGCTCAATGAAAATCTGGTGCGGGCCATTGACCATAATTTCGCTGACGTTTTCATTTTGAAGGAGCGGCTCCAATGGTCCCAGTCCCAGCAACTCATTGCTGATATCGTCGACAAGCTGAAGTCTTTCGCCGCGCGACAGGGCATAAGTACTTCCCGCCAACTCGCGCCCCGCGTACACGCTGATAATATTTTTAATCTGTTCCCGCGCCTCGTCGCCGCGAACCAAAGTTGCCTGTTCTTCGGCGGTCATTTCGTCGACTATTCTGCGGTGGACAGCGAGTTTCAACTCCTGCATAATATCAGTTCTGGACGCGACCGCGCGTCTTCCAACGAATGCCGACGCCTCAACCGGTGCCTCGCGTTCCTGCTTAATCTGCTTTTCTGTGTAAGTTGGTTTTTTCTCTTCCGCCTCTTTTTGCAACTTGGCTCTGATTTCAGCGTTGATTTCGGTTTGTGTAATGTGTTGTGAGTGTTGCGGTTCTGGCGGCTTTGGTTTTTCTTGAGTTACGCCGCCCAATCTTTCGAGCAACGACAGTGGTCTTGCCATGAAAAACGCTCCTTTGCTATTAAGTGTCTTCGGTATCCTCAAGTTTCATTCTGTAGACAATGCCAAACTCTCTGGGCATCATGAGAAAGGATTCTTTTCTAGTAAAATCGACATTGACCGTCACGTCCTCCGTGTCGGTCGTGACGTTGACGGAAACTTTGTAGACGCCAGCGAGCTTGTCGGTGTACTTGTTGTACTTGTCCATAAGCGCGGTTCTGTCGCTTGGGGTCGCCAAAGAAATTTCGCGGGCAATGGTTCGCGCCTGGTTGTTGAAGTTCAGATAATCCATAAACATCACGCCGCCATAAATCATGCCCAAGATAAGCGTGAAGATAATCGGAGCCATGAGCGCGAACTCGACTGCGGACTGTCCTTTTTGTCTCTTCATGATAATTCGCCCCTTTTCTGAACGAAGTTAATTCGATTTACGTTGAAGATATTTTAAAAGAAAACAACGGCGTTTACAAGCCTTTTTTGCAAAGAAAAAGCCCCCAAAAATTTTCGGGAGCCAATAAGAATTTTTCTGTCAGTTCAAACTAACTTTTTGTTTTCCGTCAAGCGACGAAAGCAAATCGGGCAAGTCTGAATCATTGACCGCTCAGTTCGCTTGCTCTTTCACCAGCCTCACTTACCATGTCGCTCGCATTGGAGAACGCATTGCCGATAACAGCGCCAAGACCGTCATTGCTGAAGACGAAAATGGCAATCGCCGCTACGAAAGCAATGATGAGCGCGTACTCAACCATGCCCTGCCCCTTTTCAGAGGACTTGATTTTTTCTACCAAAACTTTAATGTAGTTCAACAAAATAATCTCCTCCATCCATAGAACTTGAAAGTAATTTATCTCCTTGACGACTCAACCTGTCACGTCAAAGCCGATTCAAAGTTAAGT
>CAMYWI010000169.1 GCA_947302675.1 uncultured Selenomonadales bacterium
GTCATTATTTTCCGTAACTTTGCAATCGTCGGGTAGCTCGCCCGTCGCTATGTAATGATCTACCAGATAATTTTGCTCGGCGAGGTCTTCGTAATGCCTTATCTTTCCTATCAAAAAAATTCGTTCCAATTCCGTTTCGCTTATCGTCTCCATTACCGCCATTCAAGCTCAAGCCCTTACCTTTTCAAAAATTGTAGATAGCATTATATATATATATATATATGTCAAGCCCCCTTTTAAAAAAATTTTTGCATGACGAATTGAATTGCACGGGCGATTGTTTTTTGCTATCATGGGGAAAATAAGCAACAAAAAAGCCTCGTTTATTCGAGGCAGAAAAAATTTTTAACCTTTAACGACTTCCGTAAAATCCGACCAATCTTCCACCTTGAAAGCGCGAATATCTCGGACACTTCTTTTGAACCAACCGATTTTCGAGAGCTTGTTAATGGCTTTGTAAACGGTCGTCAGCGAATCCTTTTCGTTATTGTTGACATAAACACTTCCCTGCGTCCAATCAAAGCCGACTGCCTTAAGCTCACGACGAATCTCATCATAAGCACCATTGTAAGGGTCGCCGTACTCGCGTTTCAGGTCATCAATTTTTAGGTCAAAAGCGATTGCATACATGGGAAATCACTCCTTTCATTAAGATTGTACCACATAAATTTTTAAAAGTAAAATGCGGAGGACACTTATGGCTAAGGTATCCGTGCTGATTTTGGCGAAGAACGAGGAGAAATTTATCGGCGCGTGCATTAAAAGCGTGAAAGATTTTGCGGGCGAAGTGATTGTTATCGACGACTTCAGCACCGACGCGACCGCGCAGATTTCAAAAGATTTGGGCGCACGAGTTATCCAACGCGGCTTGAACGGCGATTGGGGCGGTCAGCAAACTTTTGCGATTAAGCAGGCGAAGTGCGATTGGGTTTTTTTTATTGACGCTGACGAACGCGCTACGCCCGAACTTTCCGCCGCGATTAAAAAAGTTTTGGCGGCTGATGATAAAAATTTTGCTTGGCGAACTGCGCGGCTGAGTTATTTTTGGGGGCAACCGCTCAAACACGGCGGCTGGTTCCCCGATTATGTCACGCGGCTTTTCCCGACGGCGGGCAGTTACGTCACGGGCTTTGTGCACCCGCAAATTCATCACACTTGCCAGGAAAAAGATTTTGCCGAGTCGGCGTATCTCGTTCACTATCCCTACCGCGATTGGAATCACTACTTCAACAAGCTCAATTTTTACACGACGCTTGCCGCGAAGAAGGCGCACGAGCAGGGCAAGTCGGCAAATATTTTCGACATGATCTTTCACCCGCTCTGGGCGAGCTTTAGAATGTATTTTCTGCGTGGCGGCTTTCTCGACGGGCGAATCGGCTTTGTGCTTGCGGGCTTTCACTACTTTTATACAATGGCGAAGTACGTCAAGCTTTATTATTACAATAAAAAAAATCTCCACGTGACGGAGGCTGATGATGTTTAAAAATATTTTAGTGAACGCGCTGGTCAATCTCGGCGACGTGGTGTTGACGACCTCCGCGCTCACCCTTATCAAAAAAAATTTCCCGCAGACGAAAATCACAATGCTCGTCAAGCCGGTCGTCAAGGACGCCGTGATTGATAATCCCGTTGTCGACGACGTGATTGTTCTCGATTATCGCGCGAAGGAAAATTCGTTCAAGAAAATGCGCGAACTCGTCAAGGAAATTCGGCGGCGGAAGTTTGACTTGGCAATTTCGTTTGACCGCAAGCTTCGCCCCGCGCTGATAACTTTTTTTGCCCGAATCCCGCGCAGGGTTTGCCCGTCGAAAGTTTTTGACGACAACAAAAGCCGCGTGACTTTGTTTTATACCGACGTTATAGAAATTTCGCACGACCTCAACAAAACTCTGCAAGCTGAAACTTATCAGGAGATTGTCCGCAAATTTTTCAAGATTGAAGGGCACGAGACGCCCAAATTTCCAAACAAGCCCTCGTCCGTCGCTGACGAACTTTTAAAGCGTCTGCCGCCCGCGAAGTTTAAAATCGCGCTGTGCGTTAAGGGAACTTTTCCGCTCAAGACGTGGAGCAAAGAATATTTCGCCGAAGTCGTCCGCGAGCTTAGGAAAAAATTCGACGCGGCATTTTTTATCGTCGGTGCTCCCAATGATAAAGATTACGCTGATGAAGTGATTGCGGAAATGGGCGGCGGCGTTGAGAATTTTTGCGGCGAGACTTCGCTGACTGACCTTGCGGAACTTTTTCGCCGCGCGGATTTATTTATCACGGTCGACACGGGCGCGACTCACATTGCCGCGACGACCGGAATTAAAATGGTGACGATGTACGGTTGCACAAGCCCCGACCGTTGGCACCCGATTAACCCGAATGCAATAGCTTTGACGAGCCGCGAGCCGTGTTGTCCTTGCACGAAAAAAACTTGCGACGAGCCGCGCTGTCTTAAAAACGTCACGCCCGCACAAGTTCTTGATAAGGTTTCGCGTATGTTGAAAGGCTGATTTCTTTTGGGCAAAACAAAAACCCCTTTAGCGGAGTAGCAATCCGTCAAGGAGGTTTTCGTTTGTGAACAGTATGCTGAGTATCGTCACGATGCTTGGCGTGGGTGTGGTTTCCACTACGGTCGGAACCGTTCTCGGACTCTACATCTACAACAAGTTCTTCAAAAAGTAGCAGGCGTATTAACTCTATGTCCGCCCTCTGACTGAGTAGCAATCGGTTATGGCAAAACGAAAACCCCCCTAGCGGTGTAGCAATCCGTCAAGGGGGTTTTCGTTTGTGAACAGTATGCTGATCGTTCATTGTGAGTATCGTTTTTACGTTACGTTGCAAATTTATCACAAGCTCAAGCTTTTGTCAATGCGTCGTACCGTCTGAAAAGCTCGGCGACTATCGCCGCCTCGTTATCCAAAATTTCTTCCAAACCGTAAGCTTTGGCAACTGCGCGGTCGTTGGTTCGGTGAGCCTCGCGCAGGTCTCGCGGCATCGTCACTTCGTCATACAAGTCCGCAAAGGTCGAGTCGGAATATTTTTTCCGAACGTCCAAAATCTTTTGCGCCGCCGCCGCAATCGCTGACTTCTGCGCGGGCGTCGGAGTGCACCAGATAAAATTATTATAGACAACATCTTTTGAGTAGCGATAACTTACACCCAGTCGCCCGCAGGTCACTCGCGTCCAAGCCATATGAATTGAACTCGTCAACACGCCGAAATGATACAACGTCGCGTCTGGAATCATGAACAATAAATCCGTCAAGATAACGTCGTCGCCGACAATATCCATTGGAATATATTTTCGACGCTCGCCGCTGACTTTCGGAATAACAAGACACTGCGCGGGATTTTTAGTTTCGCGGAAGAGGTGAGGAATCTCGGCAAGCTTTTGACGGTCGGGCGCACCGTTCAGGCGATTTTCTCTGCAAAGCTTGACGCGCTCATAAATTAATTTCAACCTGCGAATTTCGGCGGGCGTGGCGTCGACCAACCACAGGCAATAACGGAGCTTTCCGTTTATAAATTCCTCTGAACCAATGAGCCGCTTGATAAATTTCTTAGCGGCAGGCTCGCGCCTAATGAAGTCGGGATAATCTTTCGCCTCAATGATGAGTGCGCCTCCATCGGCAGGGCGGTTGCCAGTGGTCATGTGCGGCACGGGGCAAAGCGGCAGGGCGCGGCTCTCGATAAAAATCGTCTTGCCGTCAAGCAGATAGAAGTTAATGTTTTGTGCGACGACGAACTCTTTGCCCGTGAAAATTTTCTTGGGCTTAGGATTGGGCGCAGTGCTAAAGCCGATAACGACACAGTGGACGTGCGCCATGTCGGGGCTTTCGCTCTCCCAACGAAAAGTCCTGTGCGCGAAGTCGATATGAATGTCGCAACGATTGAGAATAAATTTCCAAACGTCGATAGCTTGTTCGCCCTGCGTGACGGAGTTGGTAGAGACGAACGCGCTACGGACGGCGTTATCGCGCATGAACTCGGCGGCTTTAAGATACCAGCCAGCGACGTAATCAATCTTGCCGGATTTTTTATAGGGCTTGCCGTTCTCGACGAACAAACTTTGCATGTCCGCTTTCTGCGCTTTATTTTGGTTGGAGTAGCCAACGAACGGCGGGTTTCCTATAACGTAATTGACAGCGGGCGCGAAGTCTTTCCAGTCGACGCGGAGGGCATTCGCCTTGTTGATGTTGCTGTAACTTTTGAGCGGCAAGAAGTTCAAGTCGCGGTGAATTATCTCGCGCGTCTCCTGAATCATTTGGAG
>CAMYWI010000170.1 GCA_947302675.1 uncultured Selenomonadales bacterium
AACACTCTTTCCCTACACGACGCTCTTCCGATCTCTTGGCTTGAAGGCGGCGACTCGGAAAGTCTTAGGGCGTTTGTCTTCGGCAGTGACGGCTCGCGCTACGACAAGTTGATTATTCCCGTTGGCGGCAGTAAATTTCCGCCGCGCGATAATCCCGAAGTCTTTTCGACCGACGACAACAAAAATTTCCGCTCCAACTACGAAGTTTTTATGGACGGCATGGCGATAACTTATTTCACGTTGCGCGAAGTGCCTAAGCTTGTCGACGACGTGTTGACGAAAGCCGCTTTGACCCGCGCAGATCTCGACTACTGCATTTTCCACCAAGCGAACAAGTTCATGATGACTTACCTGCGCGACAAGGCGGGCTTAAACGACGTGCCCTTCCACAACGACATAACTGACACGGGCAATATTGTTTCGGGAAGTGTGCCGCTCGCGATTGAGCAGGTCATTAAAAGTCACGGCGCGGCAAATCTTAAGCGCGTCATGCTGGCGGGCTTTGGCGTCGGCTTGAGTAGGGCGGGTTGTATCGCCGACCTGTCCGCCGTCATTGCCTAGAAAATCAAAAACTCTCAGGCGCAACGCTTGAGAGTTTTTTTATCGAATCATTTGTTTTCGTCAAGGAGCTGTAAAAGTTCGTCGTAGTCTTTCTTGAGTTGAACATAATCCTCAGCGATTTTCAGTGCCGCCAAAACTGCAATTCGACTCCCCGCGAAAGTTCTGGTGTTCTGCGCGATTGACTTCATTGTCGAATCGACCATGCGAACCAGCTTTGCAAGTCCGTTCGGATCTTCGGTGCGCAGTCGATATACTTCCCCGAAAATTTCAACCTCGACGCGCCGCATTTCGCCGACGGGTTTTTCTTCATTAACCGCCATAAAATCAGCTCCTCAACGTCGCCTCGAATTCTTTTTCCACTGCCGCCAAAATATTTTTGAAAGCCTCGTCAGCCTCTTCGTCCTTGAGAGTGCGCTCGTTCGACCGGAACTCTATCGCGAACGCCAAAGATTTTTTGTCAGCGGAAATGCGCTCGCCAGTGTACACGTCAAACAGCGTCGCGCCCTTGAAGAAAGTCCCGCCGTTTGCGACGATAACTTTTTCCACATCGCCCGCCGCCACGTCGAGATTGACCAAGATTGCCAAGTCGCGACTGATTGACGGATACTTCGGAAGGCTCTCGAAGGTGAATTTCTTCGCGGCAAATTTCTGGAGCGTCTCAACGTCTGCCTCGAACACGTAAATTTTTTTCTTAATGCCCAGCGCGTCGGCAACTGCGGGATGAACTTCGCCGACTGTAACTAAAACGTCGCGACCTTTTTTGAAGACAGCTGTCTTGCCGGGGTGAAGTGCGTAGTGCTCGCCCGCCTCCACGAAATAATTCGCTATCGACAAGCCCGCTAAGAGTTCCTCGACAATGCCCTTTGCGTCGTAGAAGTCGACCTGCGCGGGATTTTGCGACCAACCTTTTGGCTCGCGACGCCCCATTAAAAGCCCCGCGAGTTTCTGTTTTTCAACGGGCTGTTCAGTCACGGGAAGGCTTTTCGGGAAGAAGACCGGCGCGACCTCGAACAGGCGCACGTCCTCATTTTTGCGGCTGAAATTCCGCGCGGCGTTCTCGAAGATTGACGCAAGCAACGTTGTCCGCAGGAGCGGTGCCTCGTCGGTCAGCGGATTCATTATCGGCACAGCTTTTCTAAGTTCGGAGTCGGCAGGGATTTGCATTTTGTCAAACATTTGCTCGCCTGTGAACGCGAACGAAAGTTCCTCGCTCATGCCAAGCCCCGACAGAATTTCCTTTATCTTGTCAATGAAGTTCTGCGCGGCGGATTGATGACCTTGCTGGTCGCCTTTCGGCAATGTCGAAGGAATTTTATCAAAGCCGAAAATCCGCGCGACTTCCTCCGATAAATCTTCGGGCAAAGTAACATCGTTGCGCCAATCGGGGACTGTCACCTCGTACGTCGAAGAAATTTTTATGTCGACGTTCTTGACAGCCTCGCCGACCTTCGAGCCGATATTCTTAACAAAATCTTCGACGCCCGCTTTGGCTTTGTCTTGAACTTTTTCGCGCGGCTCGTCCTTTTTGCCGAAGAGACTTCCGAACGTCGAGCCGATATTTTTAACAAAGCCCTCAACGTCCGACTTCTTAATCTCGCGCGCCGCCTTGCCGATATTTTTCGTCGCGGCGGCAAATTTATCGACGACCTCATCAGTCAGCTCCTCGACCTTGCCGACGTTTTCAATCTTAAAGCCGAGCGACTCCAACACGTCAATAATCTCCGCGTCTTTAAAGTTCGTGCCGAGCCGCGCGTTAATCTGCGCGGGCGTGAAACGGATTTTGACTTCGGGCTTGGGCGCGGGATAAACGTCGACGACGCCTTGACAAACGTTGCAAGCGTTCATCTCCTGCAAAAGTTGCGCGACTCTATCCAAAGCGGCAACGGTGCCTTCAACGTTGGTGCCGCGCTCAAATCTGCCGCTCGCCTCCGTGTGAATGCCGACCGCGCGGGAAGTTCTGCGAATCGACGCGGAGTTAAAGCAAGCCGCCTCAAGGATAACCGTCTTGGTTTTCTCGGTGATCTCGGTTTCAAAGCCGCCCATGATTCCGGCAAGTCCCGCCGCCTTTTCCGCGTCGGCAATGACGAGTTCGCCGCCTTTGGCAAGCCTGTTAGTGTCGTCGAGTGTGTGGAGCGGCTCGGTCTCAACAGCTCGCCGCGCTGTGAGTTCGTGACCTTTAACTTCGTCGAAGTCGTAAGCGTGGAGCGGCTGACCCATTTCCAACATAACAAAGTTTGTCACGTCGACGACATTGTTAATCGCCCTCATGCCCGCGCCTTCGAGACGCTTAACCATCCAATCGGGCGACGGCGCAAGCTTAACGTTCGTCAACACCCGCGCAGAAAATCTTGAGCACAAGTCGGGCGCGTCAATCCCGATCTTAACTAAATCTTCGGCGCGGCTGTCGTCGTCTTCGTAAAGTTTAATTTCGGGGAAACGCGGAGTCTTCTTTGTAAGAACGGCAAGCTCGCGCACAAGCCCAAGCACGCTGAAACAATCGCCGCGATTAGCGGTGAGTTCAAACTCTAAAATGTCGTCGTCAAGCCCTAAGACAAACGCGGCGGGCAAACCTATTGGCGTGTCGTCGGGCAAAATGTAAATGCCGCTCGAATCGCCCTCAATCTTGAGTTCGTCCGCCGAGCAGAGCATACCGTTTGATGCGACGCCGCGCATTTTCCCTTTGGAAATTTTCTTGCCGCAAGGTAAGTTCGCGCCGACGAGTGCGACGGGGACAATCTGCCCTTCCTTGACGTTTTGCGCACCCGTCACGATTTGCAAAAGATTTTCGTCGCCGACGTTCATTTGGCAAATCAAAAGGTGGTCGCTGTCGGGGTGAGCCTTAAGCTCCTCAATCCTGCCCGTCACGACTTTTTCGAGTCCTTCGCCCGCCTTGATGACGTTCTCGACGGGAATGCCCGCCAGCGTGAATTTCTCCGCCAACTCGTCTGCCGTCAAATCTATGTCAATGTAATCCTTCAGCCATTTGGTAGAAACCTGCATTTATTACGCTCCCTTCCAAATCCTTAGTACCACGCCACTCCGCCTTTTACAGGGAAGTTTCCGTTGGTTATGTAACGTTCCAATTCGCGGCAAGCATGAAACGCATACATTTTCCCGTAGTTGTCGAATAATTTTTCGATCTTATGCTCACCGGTTTTCCGATTGACAGAAACGACACCAAAATTTTCAGTTTCCTGTTCGGGTAGTACTTGTAAATTACTTTGCTCTCGTTTACTTCCAAAAGTTCAAGTCTCTCCATAAGAATTCCGCCCCTCTTGCCAAGTTGTCAACATCGCGGAGTAATTATATTTCCGCGACGCCAAAGCATGTGCCTTGCTTTGAGTGCAACCGTAGCGATTCATCAATTCGGATTCTAAGCGTTCATGTCTGAGCAAAACTATATCGTGCGGCTGAATATTTTTTCCTTCATGCAATCGACGAAAGGACTCCGCCATATCGTAACTTGAATCAAATCTTTTCAGCTCGCCGTAAATCCAATGTTCCTCAATGAAAACATGGTCAAAAATCTTGCCGATAATTTTTTCGCTCATTCCGGTATTCGCGGCTACTTTTTTTACCCAAGATTCTTTTTTGGAATGACGGCGCGTTTCGTAGTACATATCGGCATGTTTATTTCGACGTTTGTAATCAGGGTCGTT
>CAMYWI010000171.1 GCA_947302675.1 uncultured Selenomonadales bacterium
CGTACATGGGATAAATCAGCCAATTGTCGCCGGTGTGATGATGAGTTGACCGCGTGATTCGATAAATGACTGGGTCGCGCATATTTATATTGGGACTCGCCATGTCAATTTTCGCGCGGAGAACTTTGGAGCCGTCGGGGAACTCGCCCGCCTTCATGCGCGTGAACAAATCTAAATTTTCTTCGACGCTACGATTGCGATAAGGACTTTCCTTGCCCGCCTCAGTCAACGTGCCGCGATAAGCCCGAATTTCTTCCGCGCTGAGGTCGTCAACGTAAGCCAAGCCGCGTTTAATCAACTCAACCGCATAATCATAGAACTTGCCGAAATAATCCGACGCGAAAAACTTTCTGTCGCCCCAATCAAAGCCGAGCCACTTAATATCCTCCTGAATCGAGTCGACAAACTCAACGTCCTCTTTGGTCGGGTTGGTGTCGTCGAAACGCAAGTTGCACAAGCCGCCGTTGTGGAGCGCAAGCCCGAAGTTCAAGCAAACGCTCTTGGCGTGCCCAATGTGCAAGTAGCCGTTGGGTTCGGGCGGAAAGCGCGTGTGAATCCCCTCCGTGTACTTGCCCGCCCGCAAATCGTTTTCAATTTCCTGCTGTACAAAATTTATCATATCAAAACTCCTTTAAAAGGTTAAGATTTAAACGCCGCAATGACGATACCGCCGACCGCCGCCGCTATCGCTCCAAATCCCAACATCGTCTGCACAAAGTTGGCGTGAATCTGATTGATTAGCGTTTTGAAATTCTCGTCAATCTTGTTATAGAATCGCTCGTTCATTTCGTGCATTTCTGCATCGTGCTTGGCTTGCATTTCGTCTTGGCGTTTTTGAATTTCGCGACGGTCTTCGTCCTGTCTTTCTTGCAATCGGCGCAAGTCTACGCGTTGCTGCCGAATTTCTTCCATCATCATGTTAAATTTAGTGTCGAAATTAGCCAACGCTTTGTCAAGCCGTGCGTTTTGCTCGTCAAGCTGTCTTTGAAGTTGTTGATTGATTTGTTCCTGTTCTGTCATTTTAAAAACCTCCTTACGTCTTAAGTTTTTCTGCGACGTGAAGTTTCAAGCGGCGGACACCCTCAGCGATTTTCTCGTCCATAGGGAGGTTGGAGACGATTTTATCAACGTAGCCGCGCTCGACGATTTTTTTCATCGTCCAAGAAAAATTTATGTCGTAAAGCCACATGAGCCGAACAATTTTTCTGTCGCCGTTGGTGCGAATTTTCCTGTAGTCGGCTTGCTTGCCTGTCACGAAGTTTTCTACGAAGTCGGGGCTTATCTCAGCAACCAAGCGGCTCGTCGACTTGATAAAGTTCGGCATTTTTTCAGCGGCGTCTTGCGCAAGGAAAGGTTCCAACACGCGATAAATATCTAACTTGTCGGCGTCGCGAATGATCTTGGCGAATAAAAGTTTCCGCTCGTCGTCGGTCGGCGCAACGGTTTTTTTGTTGTGATTCTGAATCGCGAACCTCACAACTTCAAAGTCCTGCGCGGCGAGTTCGTTAAAAAATTCCAACTCGTCAATGACTTTCAAGGCAAGGTCGGCGTGATCTTCGGAGTCAGCGTCATTGAAGGTTTTGTAAATGCTGTACTGGCGAAAGCGACCCACGTCATGAAACAGTCCGATAATTTCAGCAAGCTCCAAATCATGCGTTGGCAGGTTCAAAAACTTTGCAAGCTCCACGCAATTTGCCGTCACGTAGCCCGTGTGCTTTTCCTTAATCAAAATTCCCTGCTGAACTTCGGCGTCGTCGGTGTAAAAACTTTTCATGTAGCGCGACATCCACTCGTGCATTCGCGTGAGCAACTCCCGCATTAAATCAGCCTCCAAAGTTAGAATTTTATTAACGCGAATTATACAACCGATTGCGGCTTTAGGCAATTTATCTGCGCAAATTTATTGACGCCTTCAAGCGGCTATGTTAATATACGCGCGGTTTAGTTAAAATTTTTTGGAGGCGATTTTGAATGAGTAAAATTGCTGTCGTGTTTTGGAGCGGCACCGGCAACACCGAAGAAATGGCGAACGCCGTAGCCGAAGGCGCGAAGGCAGCCGGCGCGGACGTTGAGATTTTCCAGGTCGACGACTTCAACGCAAGCGACATGGCTGATTATAATGGTTTCTTGTTCGGTTGCCCGGCGATGGGCGACGAGGTTTTGGAAGAAGATTCCTTCGAGCCGTTCTTCGCGGAGGCTGAGGCGAAACTTAACGGCGTGCCGGTCGGCTTGTTCGGTAGCTACGGTTGGGGCGGCGGCATCTGGATGGAAAATTGGAGCGAGCGTACCAAAGAGGCGGGCGCAAAATTTGTCGGCAACGTTATCGCTGAGAATGCTCCTGACGACACCGCGCTTGAGGATTGCCGCAAACTCGGCGAGGATTTGGCTAAGGCTGTGTAAATTTTTCAAAGCGTTAAATAAAAAATCCCTCGCGAATTTTGCGGGGGAAATTTTTTTCGTCCCCTTTTCAAAGAGTGGACTACGTAAAACCCTGTCGGCGTTGGCGACTCGTCGCGCTGATTCGGTTTTAAAATGAATTTTGTTTTGTTGAACATACTTTTCTTTGCTGCGCCCAAAGAAAAGTATGCAAAAGAAAGGGCGTTTGCCCCGCTGATTTCGCGTCACGCGAAATAGCGCGGGCGGCCGCACGTCCTGTGCGGCCGGGTTTTCACTCGCCGCTACGGTTCGAGTATTCGCGCTCAAGCATTCCAAGCACAATTAAATTTTCCCACTCGCCATTAGTCAAAATTATCTCGCGCAAAATTCCTTCGCGTACAAAACCCGAACTCTCATACAAGTGGAGCGCGACCGAATTGTATTCTTTGCAGTCAATCCACACGCGATGAAAATTTTTTTGCTCGAACGTCCACTTCAATAAAAGATTCAGTGCCTCGCGCCCGTACCCAATGCCTTTCTTCTCAATGATTACGTGCGTGTACTCCGCGCAGGGCGTATCCAACTCCCGCAACATAAAATACCCAACGCGCTCGCCCGTCTCGACTTCCTCAATTATCACGTCCAACTTATCAACGGAAGAAAAAATCTCGCGGTGATAATCTTCGTCGAACGGCACAATGAACTTTAAATTTTCGGGCGCGGCTTGCAATTTCATGATATAATCCAAGTCGCTGAGTTCAGCGCGACGCAACCTCAGGCGGCGTCCTTCAATCAAAATCATGTTATCAACTCCTTCGCGCTTAATATATCAGCGTTAAAAAATTTTTCAAGTAGAGGTGTCTTGTTTGGCTTATCTTCAAAACATTGATTGGCTGGCTTTAAGTCAAAAACTAATCGTCCCCGCGTGCATTTTGGCGTTTTCGTTCGCTGTTGGCGTCGTACTTAACAGAATGCTGACGAGCAAACTTGAGCGGCGCGTCAAGGCGAGCGAGTCCGAGATTATGGAAATTTTCTTCAGAGCACTGCGCGGCGTCCCAATTTATTTATGCGTTGTAATCGGACTTTATTGGAGCGTCACCACTTCAGACATGCCGCCGGGTCTCGAAAGAATTTTCTCCTATGTACTGTTTGCAATGATTGTCTTTTCAATCACGCGAGTTTTTGAGCGGACGTTATCGGGCTTTATCCGCCTGAAATTTTCCGGCTCAAACGACATGACGCAATCGACACTGCTCGATACAATCTTCCGCATTGCAATTTACGCATCGGGCGCACTGGTTGTCCTTGACTACTTCAACATATCAATCGCGCCGATTATGGCGGCAATGGGCGTCGGCGGTATGGCGGTTGCCTTCGGCGTGCGCGAGACTTTGGAAAATATTTTCTCTGGCTTGCAACTCATAATCTCCAAGCAACTGCGCGTCAATGACTATATTAAACTTTCCACCGGCGACGAAGGTCGCGTCATTGACATTAACTGGCGATACATTACGGTTATGCCGCCCACTGAAAGCAACGTAGTCGTTATCCCGAACAAAGTTATCGCCAACGCCGTTACGACCAATTTTTCTCAGCCGCGCGATGATATTATTCTGGTTGTTCCAATCGGCGTCTCTTATGACAGCGACTTGGAGCACGTCGAAAAAGTTACCGTTGAAGTCGCTCGCGAACTGCAAATTAAAATCGACGGCTACGAACCGAACTTTGATTCGGACGGCATCGATCGGAATAAACTTGCGCCAGTCGTTCGCTATCAAGCTTTCAACGACTCGTCG
>CAMYWI010000172.1 GCA_947302675.1 uncultured Selenomonadales bacterium
CTTGTAGCTCAGCTGGATTAGAGTATTTGACTACGAATCAAAGGGTCGGGGGTTCAAGTCCCTCCAAGGTCACCAATCGGGTAGGTAGCGAAGTGGCTAAACGCGGCGGACTGTAAATCCGCTCCCCTTGGGTACGATGGTTCGAATCCATCCCTGCCCACCATATTGAAAATCCAAACGTCGTCTTCGGGCGGCGTTTTTGCTTTCGTCAAAGCGCGAAATTTCTCAAAATGCGGCGGTAAGTCTTTCATATTGACTTTAGCCGCGTTTTTGATTATCCTTCGACATGGGGTGAAAAATTTTGAATTTGACGATGAAAATTTATCGCGCGTTGACCAATGCTAAGGTCAGAAATTTTATTCGGCGACTCGATTCCTTCTGCGCAACCAAAATGCCGACCTTCTATGCAAAAGTTTTTTTGCCGGCAAAAGCCGCCGCCAAGTCGGCTCTCTTAAAATATTCCGTTTCGAGACCGGAAAAATCCGTCAAATCCCTAAGCCATTGGAAAATTTCCGTGCAGAAAAATTTTTCGCCACTAGTCTCCGTCGTCGTCCCGAATTTTAATCACGCGCCCTTCCTCCGTCAAAGACTCGAAACCATTTACAATCAATCTTACAAAAATTTTGAAGTGATTCTCCTTGACGACGCCTCCACCGATTCGAGCCGCGATATTCTGAAAAATTTTTATGAACTCCACAGAGACAACACGCGCCTCATTTTCAACGAGAGAAATTCCGGCAACGTGTTCAATCAATGGCAAAGGGGGATTGCGGCGGCGCACGGCGAGCTGATTTGGATTGCCGAGAGCGACGACTTCAGCGAAGAAAATTTTTTGGCAAACCTTGTGCCCGCCTTCGCCGACGAGGCTGTTCAACTCGCTTTTTGCCGCACTGAATTTTTTCAAGATGGCTTGACGACTTTTAATACTGAACAATATCTGGCGGACTTACCGCAATTCGACTGGACGAAAAGTTTTACCGTCAGTGCCGCGAAATTCGTCGAGCAGGGTTTCGCCATTAAAAATATTATCCCGAACGTTAGCGGCGTCCTCTTCCGCAAGCGCAAAACTTTTCCCGCGCTGTGCTTGCAGATGAAACTTTGCGGCGATTGGACTTTTTATCTCGACATAATCAAGGGCGGCTGCGTCTACTACTCGCCGCACGCCACGAATTTTTATCGCATTCACAAGGAAAGTACGTCGCTCAAAATTCAGAAAGAGCCGCGCTATTTTGTCGAGCACGAGAAAATTGCCGAGTTCGTCGCGGAAAATTACAACGTGCCGGCTGAAGTGCACGCGGCGCATTTTGAGAAGTTGCGCGAACATTTTTACGGCTATTATGGCGGCGAGGATATTCGGGAGTTGGAAGGGCTTTTCGATTTAGAAAAAATTTTGGCGGTTAAGCGCAAGCCGAATATTTTAATGGGCGTGTTGGCTTTGACGATAGGCGGCGGCGAAACTTTTCCGCTGACTTTGGCAAATGAGCTGAGCCGCAAGGGATTTCCCGTGACGGTTCTGGATTTTCAAATGGGCGACGAGTTGCTTGACATTCGCAGGAAGTTGGAGCCGACGGTGCCGCTTGTCTATCTCAACGAGACGGGCGGGCTTGCCGAGATTATCGAGCAGTTCAAAATCGACGTGATTCACACGCATCACGGCTTTGTTGACGAGGCGGCGAGTTACATTGTCAAGGACAATCCCGCTGTGCGCCACGTCGTCACGTTGCACGGCATGTACGAGGAGGCGGCTCGCGACAATCCCGATAAAAATTTCCTCAAGAAAATTCTTGCGCCCGTGAAAAAGTCGGTCTCGGCGTTCGTCTACATTGCCGACAAAAATTTGACGCCCTTCAAGGAAAATAATTTCGGTCGCGAGGAAATTTTTCACAAAATCGGCAACGGCTTGGAGTATTTGCCGATAAAGCCCGTGCCTCGCTCCGAACTTGGCATTCCGGAAGATTCATTTGTCGCGTGCGAAGTGAGCCGTGCGATTCCGCAGAAAGGTTGGCTGGCGGCGGTCGACGCGGTGACACTTGCCAACAAGCACGGGCGGCGCATTGATTTGATTTTGGTCGGCGCGGGCGAAATGTATAACCTTCTTCATGATAACGTGCCCGACTTCGTTCACTTGGTCGGTTTTAAAAGTAACGTGCGCGATTATCTGGCGACGGCGGACATCGGGCTTTTGCCGAGCGAGTATTCGGGCGAGAGCTTTCCGCTGTTTATAATCGACAGTTTTTTTGCGGGGCGTCCTGTCGTCAGCTCGAACATTGGCGAAATTCCCGCCATGATTGAGGACGCGGGGATTGTTTTCGATTTGGTTGAAGGAAAGGTTCCGATTGAGGAGCTTGCGAAGATTCTGCGCGAACTCGCCGACAATCCCGCCCGCTACGAAAAACTTAAACGGCGCGTCGAAGTTGTCGCTAAAAAGTTTTTGATTGAGAACGTCGCGGAAAAATATATTGAGATTTACGAGGAAAAGTCTTAATGAATTGGCTAAAAAATTTTGCGCGGCGTTTTATTGAGCGGCTTTTGGATTTTTGTGCGCCGTATCCTGCGCTGTACGAATTTATTTTTTACAATTTGAATCACAGGACGCGGCGCGAAGACTGCGGCGACGTTTTTTTTATGCATGTGAGCGGGCTTGAAGATTTTGTTCAGCTCAAGCGCGAGAATGACTTTGCCATAAAAATTCCGTTGGACTTCGTGGCGTCGGTAGACTTGAAAGTTGCGGCGGTCGTTCACATTTTTTATTCCGAACTCGCCGCTGAGATGAAAACTCTTTTGCTGAACATTCCCTGCGCAGTCGACGTGTTTATCTCGACGACTTCGCCCGAAAAAAAATCCACCATTGAAAAAACTTTTGCCGACTTCGACAAGGGGCGTGTCGTTGTAAAAATTTTTCCTAATCGCGGGCGCGACGTTGCGGCGGCGTTCGTCGGTTTTCGCGACGTTTACAAGGATTATGATGCTTGCGTCCACATTCACAGCAAAAAATCTCTGCACGCCGGAAATCGCTTGGCGGGTTGGCGCGACCATCTCTACAAAAATCTTTTGGGCAGTCCTGAAATTGTCGGCGGCATTCTGCAGATTTTGTCGAATAAAAAAGTCGGCGCAGTCTTCCCGCAGTATTTCAATCCGATTCGACCTTTTATAAATTGGGGCGAAAATTATCTTGCGACGAAAGATTTTCTGCGCGGGCTTGGCATTGAGATTGACAACCGCAACTTGATTGAATTCCCTGCTGGCTCGATGTTTTGGTTTAAGCCAAAGGCACTCGCGCCGCTGTTGGAGAGCGATTTGACCTTTGACGACTTCCCCGAAGAAGGCGGGCAGGTTGACGGCACGATTGCTCATGCGATTGAGCGGGCTTTTTTGTTTATCGTGGAGGCGGCAGGCTTTACTTGGGTAAAAGTTGACGGCGCGGGCTTAAAATCTTCCACGCGAGCGGAGCTTGAAGAAAATATCGCGCGGGCGTGGCACCCAGTTTTAAAACGATACTAGGAGTTGATACCTTTGAACTTAGACGGCTTTTCAATGCGGCCGCTGACGTTAGAGCTTGAAAAAATTTTGGTCGGCGGGCGCGTCGATAAAATCACTCAGCAGAATAAAGTTAATTTGACATTGACGATACGACAGCCAGGCAAAACATTTTTATTGCGAATTTCGCTCGCGCCTCAAAATCCTTCTGTGCACATTTTAAAAAAGACTCCCGAAAATCTTCCCGAACCGCCAACATTTTGCATGGTCTTGCGGAAAAATTTGGAAGGCGGGCGAATCGCGGCAGTTCGTCAACATCAACTCGACCGAATTATTTTTATCGACATTGATTCAATCGGGGCGGGCGGCAAAATTCAAACGTTCACGCTCGCGGCGGAGCTGATTGGCAAGTACAGCAACTTAATTTTGATTCACGACGGGCAGATTGTTGACGCGCTGAAAAAAATCGGCACTAACTCAAGCCGCGTTCGTACCGTTTTGCCCAACCAAATTTATCAACTGCCGCCCGCGCAGGATAAGCTTGACATTTTCTCTTGCGACGTGGAAGAGATTTTGGCGCGAATCAAAGCTGATGAATCTGCGCGGCTCGACAAGGCGATTATGAATTCTTGTCAGGGCTTCGGTCCGCAAAGTGCAAAGGAACTTGCCCTTCAAGCCGAGC
>CAMYWI010000173.1 GCA_947302675.1 uncultured Selenomonadales bacterium
GACCGGGTTTCGGCTATCCGCGACGTTTTTCATTGCGAATTACGCATTGAAGTTTGAATTGGGAGGAAAAAGTTTTGAAAGCAGGCTTTGTGAGTTTAGGCTGTGCAAAAAATCTGGTCGATACGGAAGTTATGCTAGGTATTATGCAGGAGAACGGCATTGAATTGACCGCCAACCCCGCCGACGCCGACATTTTGATTGTGAATACGTGCGCCTTCATTCTCTCGGCGAAGGAAGAATCAATCACGACGATTTTAAATCTTGCCGAGTACAAGGGCGGCAAATGTCGTTCGCTGATTGTGGCGGGTTGTCTTGGTCAGCTTTATCGCGGCGAACTTTTGAACGAAATGCCCGAAGTCGACGCGATTATCGGCGCGGGCGCATGGAATAGAATCATGGAGGCGATTGAAGAAACTTTGTCGGGGCGGCGCGTGGTTTTAATCGGCGACAAGGAAATTATTTACAACGCGACGACGCCGCGCCTTCGCACGACGCCCGATTACACCGCTTATGTTAAAATCGCGGAGGGTTGCAACAATCGCTGTTCGTTCTGTTCGATTCCTTTGATTCGCGGGCGGCAGATTTCGCGAACGATTGAAGACATTCGCGCCGAAGTTGAACTGCTTGCCGCGCAGGGCGTTAAGGAGATAAATTTAATCGCGCAGGACACGACGGCTTATGGCATTGATCTTTACGGCAAGCCGCAACTCGTTGAACTTTTGCGCGAACTCGTCACGGTTGAGAAGATTCATTGGATTAGAATTCTCTACGCCTACCCGCGCAGATTTACCGATGAGCTTATTGATTTGATTGCCGCCGAGTCGAAGATTTGTAATTATGTTGACCTGCCGCTACAACACGCGAGCGATAAAATTCTTAAGCTCATGAACCGCCCCGACAGTCGCGAGTCGAACGAGGCTTTGATTAAAAAAATTCGCGAGCGCATTCCCGACGTGGCGATTCGTTCAACTTTTATCGTGGGCTTTCCTGGCGAGACCGACGAAGATTTTCTGGAGCTGAAAAATTTTCTGGAGGCTCAACGTTTGGACAAGGTTGGGATTTTCACTTATTCGCGCGAAGAAAACACGGCGGCTTACGACTTGCCCGACCAAATTTCGGAAGAGGTCATGCAGGAACGCTATCACGAGCTGATGAGTTTGCAAAGTTTAATTTCGCAGGAGATAAACGAGTCGCTTGAAGGGCGCGAGCTTGAAGTTTTGATAGAAAATCGCGACGAGGAAGTTCCGGAAGTGGTGGCGGGTCGTTCGTATCGAGACGCGCCGGAGGTCGACGGCATAATTTACATTGAGAACGACGGGCGTAGCAAGGCGGGCGACATTGTTCGCGTGAAAGTTTTGGCGGGTTTCGTCTATGACATTGCGGCGGAGAGGATTGATTAAATGGAAAATTTCACGGTCGCGACGGCGGAAAGTTGCACGGGCGGGCTTTTGGCGAGCCATTTAACTGACTTTGCGGGCGCGTCGAACTATGTCAAGGGCGGCGTCGTTGCCTACACGAACGAGATAAAAAAAAGCGTCCTGCGCGTTAAGGCAGAGACGTTAGAAAATTTCGGTGCGGTGAGTTCGCAGACGGCTTTGGAAATGGCGACTAATGTTCGCGAGATTTTTAAAGCGACGTTCGGCTTGAGTACGACGGGCGTCGCAGGACCTTCGACGAGCGAGGGCAAAGCTGTCGGCACGGTCTTTGTCGCGATTGCGGGCGAAGACTTTTCGGAGGTCAAAGAGTTTCATTTTAACGGCTCGCGCTCCGAAATAAAATTCCAAGCGGCGGACGAGGCATTCAAAGTTTTAATAGAGCACACAATGGAGGCTGAGGCGATTGATTAAGCAACTTTACAAAAGCAATCGGCGCGCCAAAAAATATTTTTTAGAATCGACGGCTCAAGATTACGAACTTAACGAAGAAACAAAGTCGGCAATGCGCGAGGCTCGCCTGATTTCAGAGAAAAAAATCCCCGCGAAATCTTTTAACAACGTAGAAGAACTGCTGGAGGATTTAAATTCTGATGTTGACGATTAAACGAACTGCGCAGTTCAAAAAAGATTTTAAGCGGATAGTTAAGCAGGGGTTTGATATTCAACCTTTGACAGAAATTGTTTAATCGATAATCGCGCCGCCCAAAACTTCCGCGCCGTCGTAGAAAACAATCGACTGACCAGGAGTTATGGCGCGTTGCGGCTCCGAGAACTCGATACGCAAAAAATTTTCGACTTCGACGACTTCACACGTTGCAAAGCGCGAACCGTAACGAATTTTAGCTTGCAAAGTTTTTGGAAGGGGCGGTTTGTAAATCCAATGCGTCTCGCTCGCCGTCAAGGTTTTTGTAAAAAGTTTGTCGTTGGTATCGACGACGACTTTTTTGTTTGCAACGTCGAGGCGCGTGACGTAGAGCGGTTGCGGCGCGGCAATGCCCATGCCCTTGCGCTGACCGATTGTGTAATTGGCAACACCGCTGTGATGACCGAGAACTTTTCCGCCAGCGTCGACAATCTCGCCCGCTTGAAGAGCCTGCGCGGCGGGCTTGCGGCTCGCAATGAACTTTTTATAATCGTCGGCGGGAACGAAGCAAATTTCTTGGCTGTCGGGCTTATTCGCGACGGGCAACTTTAAATCTTCGGCGAAGCGGCGCGTCTCCTCCTTAGAAAATTCTCCGAGCGGCAAAATAATCTTCGCCAACTTTTCCGCCGTCAAGTTATACAAAACATATGACTGATCTTTTTTGGCATCGGCGGCTTTTTTTAATTTGAACCGCCCGTCCTCGAAGGAAACTCGCGCATAATGACCCGTTGCCAAATAATCCGCGCCCAAAGTTTTGGCGAAGTCAAAAAGCTTGCCGAACTTTATCTCGCGATTGCAACGGACGCAAGGATTTGGCGTGCGCCCGCGCAGATATTCTTCCACAAAATAATCTTCGACCTTCGCGCGGAAAATTTCTCGGAAGTCCGCGACGCGGTGAGCAATTCCCAAGTGCTCACAAACTTTTTTGGCGTCGGAAATATTTTTATCGTCGTCGGAAAGTTTCATGGTCACGCCGATAACTTCAAAGTCTTTTTCTAACAAAAGAGCCGCAGTCAATGAGCTGTCAACACCTCCGCTCATCGCTGCGACGATTTTTTTCTTCAAAATAATCACTCCAATTTAAGCTTGACCGGGTTGGTCTTGGCGGGGCTTGGGCAATTCGTAAACGTCGGTGTGCAGAAATTCACTCTTGATAACCTCGTTGCCGCTGTACCACACGCGATAAATCGACGGCGACATATCGGAGCCTTCGCGCTCAATCGCAATGTCCGCGCCGCCCAAATCCGCCTTCGTGCCTAAAACGTACACGCTCAACGTCGAGCCGTAAGCCTCCGCGATAAGATAGACATTGTGCGGCAGGTCGTTGCGGAATTTAAAATCAAGATAGCCGTCGGCAACAGTGGCATCACGACCCGGCGCGACGTAGGTCGATTGATAGAAATGCGGCGTGCGTTCAGTCGGAGTAAGACCCGCGAGCAAAACCGCATTGTAAAGCGTCGAGCTGACTTGGCAAACGCCGCCGCCGTAATCTTCGGCAGGTCGCCCGTTGATAATCACGCCCGCGACTTTGTAGCCGTTGCCCCAAGTGCGCTCGCCGACCGTGTCATTAAATGAAAACGTCCAACTGCTTTTCACAATCTTGTGAGAAATGGCATTGGCGGCAAGCCAAATGTTGTCGCCGCGATCTCCCGGATAATAATAAGTGCTGTAGGTGCCGATAACCGAATCAATCGCGGCAATGTCTTCGGTCGTGACGAAGGGCAAAGTTTCTTCCGGCTCAAGGTCAATGATTCCGCTTGGGAGATTTAAAGTCGTCAAAGGCTCGCGCAGATTCTCGGCGATTTGTTCAGTGTTTAACTTCTTTCCGATAACGCCAGGAATTTTTTCAATCGTGCCGCCCGAAGTGAACTCGACAACCGCGTTGACGGGGTCGCAATTTATCTGCGCGGCAATGGCAGAAAGTTTTTCGTCAAGCAAAGTCGCGTCGTATTCGGCAGTAAGATAAACATCGCGCCCGTTGAGCATACACTTAATCTGGTCGTTGAAGTTGTCGAGGAGCGAGCCGCCGCGCCCAAAGCTAAACGCCTCCGCCTCCGCCTTGTCAACCAGCGGCGTC
>CAMYWI010000174.1 GCA_947302675.1 uncultured Selenomonadales bacterium
ATTACGAGAACGACGAGATTAAATTTGATTTCAAGTTGCGCAAGGGCAGGACGCACACGACGAACGCGAAATATCTTTTGCGCATGGCGGGAATTCTTCCGCCCGAAGAAAAATAAAAATAAAAACCGCTCGACCGAAGTCGGGCGATTTTTTTTAGCTGTTTAACGTGTCAAGAGAAAAAAGATAATCCCTATTACGACTATCCAAAAAAAATCCGAAGAATCTTCTTTTGAGTTGGCGGCGATTTGTTTATTAATTTTTTGCCACTCGTCAACCTTTTTGCGGGCAAGAGAAATTAATTCGGTGTTTCCTGAAGCCTCAGCATAGGGCAAAGCTTTCTTAAAACAATCAAACGCCAAATCTGCGCGGTTCGCCCACGTCATGGCGTTGCCGACTACAATGTAAATCTCTGCCCCGCGAGCCTGCAATATCTTCAATTCCTCCGGCTTGCAACTGGTATTATTCACCAATCGGATTAAATCAAACACCAAACCCGGCTTGAAAATTTTTTCGTAAAAATCCAGATTTGCTTGCTCAAAACCTTTCTTGAAATGAAGATTTTTATTTATCGTCGCTTGAATGTTATCCAACGCGGCTTTGGCATCGAGAAAGTTTGAAGTCGGGCGACGCGACTTTGTCTCTTCCAAAAATTTTATGTCCTCGCGAATTTTCTCCGCGAGCGGCGGCAAATAAGAGAAATTTTCTCCAAGCATTTGTGAGCAAGTCGGCGAGGTCGTTTGCAAATCTTATGCGCCCGTCGCGAGTCACATCCTTAAGAAGGTCTTGAATTTTTTCGCGAATCTCATAACGAATATTTTTCAACTCGGATTTTATCGCGGCGGTGTCTTGAACGGCAGGAAACTTTGCTACAGCCCGCGCAGAATTAATTTGATTGAGAATCTCTTTCGCGTTCAAGCCGGAATACTTTCTATCGATGAAAAAAATATCCAACACGGAAGTTTTATCTTCAACGCTGTAATATTTTTCCTCGCGAGAATTGTCCAAGAACCAACGAATCTCGGCGGCGATTCTTTTCTTGGGATTGAGCAGGGTCGTTCGCGCCTGTTCAAAAATTTCTTCGCGGTCGGGGTCTTCAAAAGATAACTCGTCAGCCCGCTCGTTAATCGCCGCCTTTGTGTCATAAATCGAGACTTGCAGGACACGGAAAGGATTTTCTTCAAAAGTCAAAGCCGCGCCACCGCCTCAAGCCTTGATTATGTTCGCGGTCAAGAATTCGTCGCCTTTGTTCCTGCCGATTGAATAAAGTTCGTTGACGATTCTGCGCAGTTCGTTGAAATCTCTTTGAGCAATGGCATTTTTGCCCGCCGCCGCCAGCCGATAAAAACGCGCTTGGTCGTCGAAGTCTTCGGGATTTTTAATCTGCGAATTAAACAAATCAATTATAAATCTGTCGTCGCGAATTACTATCCCGTAGCTGAAACCGACAATTTCTTTTATGGCATCCTCAAAGGCGGAGTCTTCGCGCTCAATCAAATTTTCCGCTCTGTCCAAAAGATTTTCAAGCTGAATCATTTCCTGCGGCTTGGCAAATTTTTTATGTTGGATTCGTAATATCTGCGCCAACCGTCCAAATCGTCACGACGAATGCTTTCACGATTTCTTTCGCGAATGTCCGCCAAAATCTTTTTAGCCGCCTGCAAATCCTCTTCAATGTGCTTGAGTTCTTCGCGGTCGTTTTCGGTCTGATTCGCGTTAATCGCCGTGCTTGCAACTTCGCCTGCCCGCTGAAGTTTTTCGTAATCGTCGTTGTCTTCAATCGCCCTGCCAAGCTCGCGAACTTGATCCAACAAATTTTTCCCGTCGGAATGGAGCTTGCTCGCCGCCTTGTCGAAATTAACTTGCCCTTCCTCACGCGAATAGAAATTTTTATAGAAAGATTCGTTGACGGCGGGAATTTCAACTTCCAAATTGATACTGCCTGCGTCGTCAATCGTATAGTTGCAAATAATCTCCGTGCCTTCGAGTATCGTACCGAACTCAAAGTCTTCGCCCGAAATTTTCAACGCGCCGATAAAGAGATTGTCTTCGATTTTGTCTTCAATCTCGCCTTGATAAAGTTTGAAGTTGATCGAATCGTCGGAGCCGCTTTAAAAGCGGCGGAACAGTTGTCGCGATTAATTACTTAAAAATTTTTAGTTTCCTGCCGCGTCTCGATAAAAAATGTTAGAGCGCGGTGACTACTCTTAATCTGTCATAACATTTTGGCGCATCAGCTGTTTGGTTACTTTTTAAAAGTAACTCGCCGCCTTTGTCGAAAACTTCGACGGGAAATTTATTCTCGCCGCGCTTGTGAAGGGGAACCGTCACGAGTTTTTTGTTTTTAAGCTCGACAAGCCCCGAAGTCCAGCCGCTGTCAAGCAATGAAATTTCAAAAGTGTAGCCCGCAATTTCCTTTTCCAAGACAACGGCGATACGCGCCTTCTTATCGGGTGTGCGTGATTCGTAACGAAAACTCAAACCCAATTCCGCGTCGCTCTTGAATTGTTCGCGAGTGGCTTTGCGTTCGTGCTCCTGCGAAGTCCAATCGACCGACTCCGCAAAAATCGCCGCGCCCTCCGAAACCGCCGTCATCGGATTGACTTCCATACTGCCGGGAATTCCGAGTTCAGCGACAACTTTCTCGCGAATCGGCTTGTAATTGTTCGGACCGCCGATAAAAATTATTTTGTCAATGTCGCTCGCCGTCAAGCCTGACTTTTCAATCGTCGCCCGCGCAGTCTCTATCGCCTTATTCAGCGGCTCGGCAATCACTTTGTCATAATCTGCGCGATTGATTTCAACGTCAAGATAAATTTCTTCGCCGTCTTCATCCTCGATGCCCGTCTCGCCCTCAATTTTGACGTGCTCATCGGCGGAAAGTTCAATCTTGGCAGTTTCCGACATATAAGTTGCGATACTGTGGAGCCGCTGATATTTTTTCTGAGTAAGCCAATCTTCGGGCAACGAATAATTTTCCTTAAGCCAAGGAATAACGAATTCATTCAATAAAATTCTGTCGAAGTCGCGCCCGCCGCACATTGTCAAGCCGCCGTTCGCCAAAAAATTTACCTTGCCCGAAATTCTTTCGGCAATGGCAACGTCGAGAGTGCCGCCGCCCAAATCGAACACCAAAAAATTTCCGTTGGCTTGATTATCTTTCATGACGCGCATAATCGCAGCTACAGGCTCTTGCATGAGCGCGACTTTGCCAAGCCCCGCCATTTTTGCCGCGTCGAGCGTCGCCGCATTTATCGTCGGTTCAAGCATTGCCTCGACTGATAAGTTTTCATTAGCCGCGAAGTCGTCAAGATTTATCGGCGAAATTGGCAAGCCCGTTTCAAACTCCGCGCCTGTGAAATCCAAAACTTCCAAGCCGAATTCCTCCGTTGCTGCTTGAAAATGTTTGTCGAAACGCGAAACTTGATTGAGCGTCTTTTTTTTAATTTTATCGTCGGCAAGTTTTATTGCCAATTTTCTTGTCGCTTGACTCAATCTCCAACTTTCCGTCAGTAAATCAACAATCGCATTAAAATTTTTCATAAATCATCTTTTCTTCCAGCCGAATTCTTCAAAGCTCTGCCGCCAGGCGATGCGCTCGTAAAAATCTTTCATAGTCGTTGGCGTGTGGAAAATCGGGACGCGCTCCAGTGCGAAGAAGTTACTGCCCTTGTCGACGACGCCATATTTAATCGTGAACGCGCCCTTGTAACCTAAGTCCTGCGCAATGCCAGCGATGTGCAAGTTGTAAGTACCGGTCGGGTACGCGAGGAATTCAATCGGGTGACCGAGTTGCTCCTCAAGCAGTGTCTTGGAATTCAAAAGTTCGTTGCGGATTTCGTCGTCGGGCAGCTCCTCAAGCTTGGGGTGGGTCAGCGTGTGCGATTGAAATGTTATGCCGCCCGCCTCCATTTCCTTGAGCTGCTCCCACGTCATGTAGTTTGGATAAACGCTCGTAAACGCGGGGATAATGAAAATCGTCGCGCGGAGGTTGTACTTGCGCAGAATCGGGAAGGCGTTCGTGTAGTTGTCAATGTAGCCGTCGTCGAAAGTTATCAGGACAGGTTTTGGCGGCAGTTAGATTTCTCAGTTAAGCCCAGCTTAAAGTTCATCGTTCTTTATTTTGACACAGCCTCTGTCCGCCAA
>CAMYWI010000175.1 GCA_947302675.1 uncultured Selenomonadales bacterium
GACGGACGCCTTGACGCCTCACTTCGCGAGATAAAAGAAACCGCGCTCAACAGCGACGCCGAGAAAATTTTCAAGTTCATGCAAGACAACGGCGGCTCAATGCCTTTCAACGACAAAACTCCGCCAAATAAAATTTATGACGTGTTCAAAATCAGCAAGGCGGCGTTCAAGCGGGCGGTCGGTCACCTTTTCCGCGAGCGACGCATTGAAAAGATCAACGACAATTTTAGAATAGTTCAAAAATAAAAAGGCGTCGGGAGAAAATCTCGACGTCAATTTTTTTTGCCGTAATTCCGTTCGAGCGGCACGAGGACTTCTTTGTAAATCATGCGCCGCCCGTCAATCTCGTCAATCAGATAAATTGGTCGGCGTTTGGTCTCGTGGAAAATTTGTCCGAGATACTCGCCGATTATCCCCAACGCCAAAAGTTGCATACCGCCCAAAAAAAGCATGACCGTCATCAAAGTCGGGTAGCCCGCAACCGGGTCGCCGTAAAGCAATGCCATTGTCAGCACGAAAAACATGTACAGCATCGCGCAGATTGAAACCGTGATTCCGAGAAACGTCATCAAGCGTAGCGGCGCGGTCGTGAAGGACGTCATGCCCTTCATTGCCAAGTTGAACAGCGCGAGGAAATTCCAAGTGGTCGTGCCAGCGGCTCGCGGCTGAACTTCAAACGGAATTTCTTTTTTGCGATAGCCGACCCATGTAAAAAGCCCTTTGGTAAATCGCTGATTCTCGCGCAGAAGTTTTAAAGCTTCAATGCAACGGCGGTCGAGCAGTCGGAAGTCGCCCACGTCGCGCTGCATTTCGTAAGACGTGCTGAATTTTTTCATGACGGCATAAAAAATATTTGCGCAACTTCTCTTTAGCCAAGTCTCGCCTGCGCGGTCGACACGCTTGCCGCAAACATCATCGTAGCCCTCGCGCCAAAATTTTATCATCTCGGAAATTTTTTCGGGCGGGTGTTGAAGATCGGCGTCCATGATAATCACGGCGTCGCCGTCGGCAAAGTCAATGCCCGCCAGCATTGCCGATTCCTTACCAAAATTTCTCGACAAGCTCAGATAAGTCACGTCATCATGAGCGGCGGAAAGTTCGCGGAGCTTTTCCAAAGTCGCGTCGCGGCTCCCGTCGTTGACAAAAATGTAATTGAACTCGCAGTCGGGAATCTTCGTGACGTGCGCTTGAACGGCGGGATAAAAAAGTTCGATAACCTCCTGCTCGTTGTAGCACGGCACAATGATTGTGATTTTGTCCATTAAAATTCCTCCGCGAAAATTATAGCACAGATTGATTGATAAAAGGCGGGCAATGATATAAAATCGGGAAAATTTTATGCGAGGTTCAAACATGAAGAGAATTTTTTTGGAAGACTTGACCGCCGCCGAGCTGAAGATAAGCGGGCAGGACGCGCGGCATTTAGCGTATTCGCTTAGGGCGCGGCGCGGCGACAAAATTAGAGCGGTCGACAGGGCGGGCAACTGCGCGGTTATTGAGCTGATTGATTTTAACAATGACAGCGTTAAGGCGCGGCGCATTGGCGAAATGCAGAAAGTTATCGTCGAGAAAAAAATTATCCTCGCCGACTGCCTGCCCAAGCAAAATCGGTTCGAGACGATTATCGAGAAGGCGACGGAACTTGGCGTCGACAAAATTCAGCCGCTCATTTCGGAAAGGACAATCGCCCGCCCTAAAGACAAGCTCGAACGTTGGCGGCGCATTGCCAAAGAATCTTCCGAGCAATGCGGGCGCGATACCATTCCCGAAATTGGCGACCTTCGCAAGCTTGACGATTGGCTTAAAGAAATTTTCCCGCTCAAAGAAAATTGGCTGTTCCTTTTCTGTTGGGAGTTGGAAAAAGTTACGACCGTCCGCGAAGTTTTGAGCGCGAATAAAGATTCAAATGTCGTCGTGCTGATTGGACCGGAAGGCGGCTTTTCTGAGCGTGAAGTTTTGGAGATAAAGTCTGCGGGCGGCGTGAGCGCGAGTTTAGGCAGTCGCATTTTAAAAACGGACACGGCGTCAATTTCCGTGTTGGCGATGATAAATTATGAGCGCATGTAAAGTTTTTTTCCTTACGTTGGGTTGCAAAGTCAATCAGTACGAATCGGAGGCAATGCAGAAACTTTTCGAGGCGGCGGGCTACGAGGTCGCGGAGGAAATTTCTTCAGCTGATGTCGTCGTCGTGAACACGTGCACAGTGACGGCGGTCAGTTCACAGAAGTCGCGGCAGATGATTCGTCGCGCGGCGAAAGAAAATTGCTTGGTGGTCGTCGTCGGCTGCTACGCGCAGAGCGAGCCGGAAGAAATTGCAAAGATTGACGGCGTGGATATTATCATCGGCACCAAAGACAGAGTTCGCATTGTTGAGCTTGTCGAGGCGGCTTTGGCAATTAGGAATGTGGAATTAGGAATTAGGAATTTTGTTGGAAGTGTTGAAGACATTCGCGACTTTGAAGAACTTCCGCACACGCCGCACAGGACGCGAGCTTTCTTGAAGATTGAGGACGGCTGCAACAATTTCTGCTCCTACTGCATAATTCCTTACGTTCGCGGGCGCGTGCGCAGTCGCAGTCTTGAGAGCATTCGCGCGGAGTGTCTTGCGCTCAAGGCGGCGGGCTTTAAAGAAATTGTCTTAACGGGAATTCATATCGGGGCTTACGGGCGCGACTTCAAAGATAAAAATCTCGTCGACGCGGTTCAGACTGTGCTTGACGCGGCAAATCCCTTGCGCTTGCGGCTCGGCTCAATCGAATCCGCCGAAATGTCCGACGCGCTGATTGACTTGCTCAAAAACGACGGGCGCATTTGCAATCATGTACATTTGCCGTTGCAATCGGGGAGCGACGAAATTTTAAAGGCAATGCACCGTCCCTACTCGACAAAAAATTTCGCGGAGCTGACTGCGCGGCTCGTTAAAGAAGTTCCGGAAATATCAATCGGCACGGATTTAATCGTGGGCTTTCCTGGCGAGACAGATAAACACTTCGACGAGACGTTAGAATTTATCCAAGCGCAGCCGTTCAGCAAAATTCACGTGTTCCCGTACTCGGCAAGGGCGGGCACAGTCGCGGCGACGTTGCCGAATCAAATCCCTCCGCAGATAAAAAAATTCCGCGCGAGTCGCGCGTTGGAAATTTCTCGTGCAAAGTCGGAAAGTTTTTGCGGGCGGCTAATCGGCAAGACGGTTGAGATAATCGCGGAAACTTCGACCAATGGAGTTGTTGACGGCTTGACTAGAAATTATGTTCGCGTTTACGTGCCCGACGAAAATATTCGGCTTGGCGAGGTCGTGAGCGTTCGCGTCGAAAAAATTTTTAAGGACGGCGTGACGGGCATAAAAATCTAATCCCTTATCCCTTGCCCGTTGCCCCTTATCTGTTGTAAAATGCTTGAAACTTTAAAGGGGAGTGATTTGATGAGCGACGAGACCAAAACGGTCAGCGACGAAACGCGCATGTTCAACTTTGGCGCGGAGGAAAATCGTGCGCAAAGCGTCATAAAAAATGCATACAGAGCAATGACCGAAAAGGGCTACAATCCCGTGCACCAACTTGTTGGCTATCTTTTGAGCGGCGACCCCGCGTATGTGACGAGTCATTTGGAGGCGCGGAGTAAAATTCGCAAAGTCGAGCGCGACGAACTGTTAGAAGAACTCGTGCGAACTTACCTTGCGCATTTGGAGGGCAAAAAGTGAGAGCACTCGCCCTTGACATTGGCGACAAGACAATTGGCATTGCCGCGAGCGATTTACTCGGCATAACCGCGCAGGGCGTCGAAACTATTCGCCGCACGTCGGATAAAAATGATTTGAAACGGCTTGACGAACTCGTAAAAGATTTTGAGGCGACGACTTTCATTATCGGCTTGCCAAAAAACATGGACGGCACGGAGGGAACTCGTTGCGAGCTTGTTAAAAAGTTTGCGGAGAAAATCGGCGCGGCGTTTCCCGAAGTCGAACAGATTTTTTGGGACGAGCGGCTAAGCACGGTTGCGGCGACGAAAAATTTAATCGCGGCGGATGTCAGTCGCAAGAAACGCAAGAAAGTTATCGACAAAATGGCGGCGGTGTATATCTTGCAGGGTTGGCTTGACAGCAGAAAGGGAGATAATTAAATGGCGAATAAACT
>CAMYWI010000176.1 GCA_947302675.1 uncultured Selenomonadales bacterium
GAATTCCGCGAAGGATGAGGGCGGACGGCTCCTCGCGGGCGCGGCGGTCGGCGTTTGCCTCCATATTCTTGCGAATGTCGGCGTTGTACTCGTCAACCGTTTTGAACGTGCTGACCTTCTGAACAAACTCGTCGTTGAGTTCGGGAAGTTCGCGGTGTTTAATGCTGTTGATTTTGCAAGCGAACTCGGCGTCTTTGCCCGCAACGTCTTTGCCGTGATAATTTTCGGGGAAGGTGACTTTAACCGTGCGCTCCTCGCCGACCTTCGCGCCGATAAGTTGTTCCTCGAAGTCGCCGATAAATTTATGCGAGCCGATGTCAAGCGGAGCGTCTTTAGCCTCGCCGCCCGCAAATTTCTCGCCGTCGACAGTGCCCGTGTAGTCAAGCGTGATAAAGTCGCCGTCTTGAACTGCGTCGCCTTCCGCCGCGTCGATTAAGTTAGCGTGGTGACTGCGCAGAGCTTCGATTTGTTTGTCGACTTCCTCATCGGTGACAGGCTCGACAACTTTTTCCGCCTCAATATTTTTGTACTCGCCGAGCGTGACTTTTGGGAAGGGCGTAAAAGTCATCGTGAAGACAAAATCTTTGCCTTCCTCGTTGGTGACGACGTCGGCTTTATTCTCGGTGACGGGAACCAAGCCCAAAATTCTGAGGACTTCGCTCGTCGACTTTTGGATAAGCATATTGGACGCCTCGTTGATGAGCGCGTCTTTACCGAGCCGCTGTTCAAGAATCGCTTGCGGAACTTTGCCCTTGCGAAAACCGGGAATGCTCACGCGGTCGCCGACCAACTTCGCCGCGCGTTTAATCTCTTTGGAAAAAGTCGCCGCGTCTTCCGTGACAGTAATTTCGATATTGTAGTCGTCTATCTTCTTCTGACTGATTTTCAAAATTTTTGCCTCCTGTTCTTTGTGCAATGCGGCGTTTATATTAGCACACGATTTTAAAAATTACAAGCCGTTTGATTCATAAGTGAACGCTGCGCGTAAAATTGTCGCCTCGTCGAGAGCCTTGCCGATTAACTGGAAGGCGAGCGGCAAATTATTTTTGTTGACGCCGCAGGGAATTGAGACGCCCGGCAAGCCCGCAATGTTCACGGGCACGGTGCAAATATCTTGCAAGTACATCGTGAGCGGGTCGGCAGTCATCTCGCCGAGTTTGAAGGCGGCGTTGGGCGTGGTCGGCGTCAAAATCAAATCAACAGTCTTGAAGGCGTCGACGAAATCTTTTTGAATCAGCGTGCGAACCTTCAAAGCCTTAAGATAATAAGCGTCGTAGTAGCCCGCGCTCAAGGCGTAGTTGCCAATCATGATGCGCCGCTTGACCTCCGCGCCAAATTTTTCCGTGCGCGTGTTCGTCATCATCTCAACGACGTCCGCGCCGTCAACCCTCGCGCCGTAACTCACTCCGTCATAGCGTTCAAGATTCGTGGCGGCTTCGGCGGGCGCAATCAAGTAGTAAGTCGAAATGGCGTATTCGGTGTGCGGCAAACTCACGTCGACAATCTCTGCGCCGAGACTTTCAAATTTTTTGGCGACGTTGCGGACGGCAAGCTCAACTTCCGAGTCGATACCCTTAACGAAATATTCTTGGGGCAAGCCGATTTTCAAGCCCTTAACGTCGTCGACAAGTGCTTTGGTAAAGTCGGGAACGGGCGCGGCGGTCGAAGTCGAATCCATTTCATCATGACCGCAAATCGCATTCAAAACCAACGCGCAGTCGGTCACGTCGCGAGTGAACGAGCCGATTTGATCAAGCGACGAGGCGAAGGCAACCAGTCCATATCGTGAGACGCGACCATAAGTGGGCTTAAAGCCGACGACACCGCAGAAACTTGCGGGCTGACGAATCGAACCGCCGGTGTCGGAGCCGAGTGAAAAAATTGCCTCGCCGCCCGCGACAGCCGCCGCACTTCCGCCGGAACTTCCGCCGGGCACACAGTCAAGATTATGCGGGTTGCGCGTGACGTGGAAGGCGGAGTTTTCGGTTGAGCCGCCCATTGCGAATTCATCAAGGTTCGTCTTGCCGATAAGGATTGGATTCTGCGCGAAAAGTTTTTTGTAAGCGGTCGCGTCGTAGGGCGGAACGAAGTTTTCAAGGATTTTCGAGGCGCAAGTTGTCTTAATGCCCTTCGTGCAAATGTTGTCCTTAATCGCGCAGGGAATGCCTTCGAGCGGGAAAATTTCCTCGCCGCGAGAAATTTTTTCGTCAACGGCTTTTGCGTCGGCAGTTGCCTTGTCGCGAGTGAGTGTGAGATACGCGCCGATTTTCTCTTCCGCCTCGTCAATGCGCGAAAAAATATCGGCAGTCAGCTCCGCCGCCGAGATTTTTTTTGCTGTTAAGAGTTCGTGAAGTTCGTGCGCCGTCTTGTTGTTCAAACTCAAAATTTTTTACCTCCTAGCGTTGGCTGTCCTGCTCCGCCTTGCGAATGTCTTCCTTAAGGTCGGTCTTGAAGTTCAGCGAGTGGAAATTTTTCTTGGCGGGCAAGCCCATTTCAAAGTTGTTGGTCTTGTCGAATTGCGCCTCGCCGCGTTTAATGTTCAAGTCGAGGACGTGCCCGCCGATTTTTTTATCAGCGGAGATAAAATGGAAGTGCCAGCCGGTCGAGTTGAGCGAGCTCATAAAATCGGGGCAGTACAAGCCGACAACCGTGCCGCTGATATTTTGCGGCGTAATTTCTTTTTGCGTCTTCAAAGCCTCGACCAAAGTCGGATAAGGCGGCTCCGCCCCGCGCTCACTGCGAATCAAAACTTCGTTGAAGTCGCCGGAAATTTTCACCATGTAAAAGCTATTGCGACCGAGCTTGTCAACTTTCTCGTTCAAAATCTTTTCGAGCGCGGCTTTGTCGGCAACGTCAATAAACCTCAGTGAAAAGTCGCTTTCAAAGAACGTGACGTTGGAGAAAGGGACTTTATCCTTGTCCTTCATGACGTGAATTTCGCAGTTCCCGTCCGCGCGATAGACAACGCCGTCAAGGAAAATCATCTCGCCATCAAGTCCCTCGAAAGTGCCGATGCCCGTGTCGCCGTGCGTCTTCAAGTCCTTAACGCTGATTGAGCCGTCGAAGTAGCCCATTGCCAGCGATTGCAACAGCGCGACTTGGTAAATCGTCTCGTTGTCCTGCGCGGGAGCCGCCGTAGTTGTCGTCGCCGTGTTGAAAAGCAACGTCCCTGCCAAAAGTGCTGATCCTAAAAATTTTTTCATGATTAACCCTCCAATACTCTCGGTACTTTAAAATAGCCGTCTTCTTTGAGCGGCGCAGTCGACAGCGCAAGCTCGCGGTCGAGCGACGGTTTGACTTCATCAGCGCGGAAAACATTTTGCATTGGCAGCGCGTAAGTCGTCGGCTCAACGTTCGTCGTGTCGAGCGTCTGCAAATTTTCCACGTACGTTAAAATTTTGTTCAGCTGAAAAAGTACGTCGTCCTTTTCCTCCTCGCGAATCCTCAGCCGCGACAAGCTCGCGACCGTTTTAATGTCCTGTTCGCTTATCTTCATGAAAAATTTTTCCTCCTATCTGAATTTTTTTGAGTACTCATTTAACTCGACAACCAGCCTGTGCACGGGGTAGGCGAGCACCACTTGCATTATCGCCGCCGGCCAAAAGTCCTTGCGCAAAAATCTCACCAGGTCGATTTGTCGGTCGAGCAAAAATAAAAAGCCTATCGTTATCGCGAAGTGAATCACCAGCGCGGGAATTGAACTTATCACGGGCAACAGCGACTGGTCGCGGAAGAGGTTGACCGAAAATTTCCCGAAGATTAGCCCTATCGTCATGTAGCTGAACGTCGCAAGCCCGAAATAACTTCCCGACGTCGCGTCTTGCAACAGCCCCGCCATAAACCCGAAGAACGCGCCGTATTTGTTCCCGCGCAGAAACGCGATTGATAACGTCAAGAGCAACATCAAGTTCGCGCTGAACCCGTCGACGCTCACGAACGTCAACAGCGACGTCTGCAGGGCGTAGAGCAAAATCATCAGCATTGCCCAAAGTCCGATAATTCTCATCGTTCAAAGCCCTCAGCGTAGTCCGCTTGTTGAAAGTCTCGTGGTTCATTGGCGACGTAGCCCGCCTCTTGCAGTTGTTGCTGTTGAGCCTCCTGAACTTGCTGT
>CAMYWI010000177.1 GCA_947302675.1 uncultured Selenomonadales bacterium
AAGCCGCCAGTGCGTACTCTTCGTTCGCAGTTATAATTAAAAGTTTTCCGCTTGTTAAACCGGTTAACGGAGCCGGTGCTCGCTTATTGAACCCCATCCATCCCTGTCGAAACCATTACACCCCCAATTTTTATTTTCAAGGTTTTGCAAGTATATCACAAAGAATTTTTTAGTCAAGCTACCTACGAGCGGATTTTTTGCCGCTGAAATCAGGCTTGCCGTCCTTGTCGTTAAAAGTCGCCGTGCATTTTGGATAAGTCGAACAGCCCCAAAAGTCGCCGTTCTTGCCGCTACGTTTGACAAGTGCGCCGCCGCATTTCGGGCACTTCGGAGCACCTTCCTTGAGCAGTCGCGCTGAACGAACTTTTCTATCAAAATCGGGCTTGCCGTTATCGTCGTCAAAAATCGCGTTGCATTCAGGATAAGCCCTGCAACCCCAAAAGTCGCCGTTCTTGCCGCTACGCTTGACAAGCGCACTGCCGCAAATTGGACACTTGAAAAAATTTTCCGCGTCAACAAATTTCGCATTCTTCGCCGCTTCAACAAGCGAACTCGTAAATTTAACTTGCCCCGATAAAAAATCTTCTAACGTACCGTCGCCCGCGCTCATTGAATGCAATTTATCTTCCCAAATCGCGGTCGCGTCGGGATAAGTCATTTCGTCGGGTAGCGCGTCAATCAGCAAATACGCCTGCGCGGTCGGTTGCAGAATTTTTCTGGAGAGTTTTAAAAAGCCGCGCTTGATTAAATCATCGATAATCGCCGCCCGCGTCGCCTCCGTGCCAATCCCGTAAACATCCTTGAGTTGCTTTTTCGCTTCGGGATTTTTAACGTACTTGTGAATTTCCTTCATGCCCTGCACTAAACTTGACGAAGTAAAGCGCGTGGGCGGTTTCGTGACGCCCTTTTTGAGTTGTCCTTTCTTATACGTGACGTTATCGCCGGTTTTCATTTGCGGCAAAATATTTTCGGTCTCGTCGTCGGCTTTAGTTTTTGGAGCGATATAAAATTCGCGCCAGCCGAGTTGCTTAACGACCTTGCCACGCGCCGTGAAAGTTTCGTCCTTATATTTGACTTCAACAATGGTTTCGTCGTAGACATGGAGCGGATAAAATTGCACGGCGTAATTTCGGGCAATCAGATTGTAAATATTCATTTCGATTTCGGGCAACGTCCCCGATAAAAATTTCTGCGTCGGGATAATTGCGTGGTGCGCGGAGATTTTTTTATCGTTCCAAGCGCGGCTTTTAATCGTGGCATCAGCGTGCGCAACTAATTTTTTCAAAGCGTCGTCGCGTGTGGCGTTGAGATTTTTTAAAATGCGTTGCGCGTCCTTAAGTTGCGTTGTCGGAAGAAATTCGCAATCGGAGCGCGGATACGTTGTCAATTTCTTCTCGTAAAGGCTCTGCGCGGCGTCAAGGACTTGTTGAGGCGTATAACCAAAAGCTTTTCCCGCCGCAACTTGCAAGCTCGATAGCGAAAACGGCAATGGTTGCGCTTCTTTTTTCTCTGTCGTCTTGTAGGAAGAAATTTTCCCGTCGAAAGGCTTGCTGGAGAATTTCTTAGCAAGTTCAGTTGCGAAATTTTTATCGATAAGTCGTCCTTCGCGGTCGAAGGCGGGCAAGTCTAGCATTTTCTTTGACGGCTTGAATTGCGCAACAAAATCGCCGTTCGCATGGGCAAATAAAATTCTGATTGTGAAGTAATCGACGGGCTTAAAATTTTGAATTTCGCGTTCGCGGCGCACGATTAAAGCAAGCGTTGGAGTTTTAACGCGCCCAATCGGCAAAATTAATCCGTCGTAACCTTTACGCCGTGCCGCCAAAGTGTAAGCCCGCGAAAGATTCATACCGATTAGCCAATCAGCGCGGCTTCTGGCAAGTGCCGATTGCTTGAGATTAAAAAATTCGGCGTTATCGCGCAGATTATCGTTGGCGCGGCGGATACTCGTTTCGTCGAGAGCATTTAGCAAAATGCGCTTGACCGGCTTTTTATTCCCGACAAAATCAAGAACTTCATCAACAAGCAGTTGCCCTTCTCGGTCGGGGTCGCCGGCGTGAATTATTTCATCTGCCTTGCTTATCAAAGCCTTAACTATATTGAATTGCTGAACCGTCGCCGGATTGACTTCGAGTTTCCAATTTTTCGGGACAATCGGCAAATCATCGGCACGCCAAAATTTATATTTCGGGTCGTAAGCGTCCGGCTTGACGGATTGCAACACGTGACCAAACAGCCACGTCACTATTCCGCCGGAAGTTTTTATATAACCGTTCGCCCTCTGCGGATTTTTCAGACAGGCGGCAAGCTCGCGAGCCATTGACGGTTTTTCGGCTATGTAAAGTCTCAATGCAATTCACCTCGCACTGATTATAAAATTTTTCCTGTGACTTTGCAAATTTAGAAAAAAAGACAGCCGGAGAATTTCCCCGACTGCCTAAAAATTTATTTAACCGTGTTTGAATTCTTTGTTAATTACTTCTTGCTACTGCCGCTGTAAGCAATCGCAGAGCTTTGTTTGGTGAGGCTCGTCGCGTCGGTCGCAACCAAATCTTCCGTCGAGTAAGTACTTGCAGAAGCTTTGACGATAGAGCTAAGTTGCGGCGTCGTGGCGAAGTTGTCATCAGCCAAGACATTTCCTGTAGCTGCTAATGCTTCACCATTCAAGTTCTTATTATCTTTGTCGTAGATTGAATCCTTGAGGTCGTTGACGCTTGAAGCAAGACCGTTAAGCCTAATCGCGTTGACATTGTTGACCTTAACGACCGCGTCATTACCATTTGCCTCGACGGCGATTAGAGTTGATGTGGTGCCCTTCTTGACTGTCTGAGCGACATTGGTAATCTTAATCTTGTCAGTACCAGCCGTGAAGTTCGCGATAACGTCGTTGCCGTCGCCGTTTGCATAGAAGAAGGTATTTCCGCTTGTTCCCAAGTCGACGTAGTCGTTGCCTTTGCCCGTATTAACTGTGACGCCGGAACCTGCAACCGAGACTTTGTCAGCCGCCTTACTGCCGGTAATCGTGCCTTCATTGAATTCTGCGTCGAAGGAGAATTCTGCCGTGCCGCTGATTCCAACTGCGCTAGTGAGACTGTCGCCCGACAACGTTACGACGTTGTCAGTACCATCATAATCAGCAACGATAGCTTCTTTAGTAGTGGTTGGTTTAAAGCCGGTGACTTGCGCGATAACTTGCTTTGCTCTGGGTGCGCTGTAGTATTCGATAGATTGTCCGTCGTTGGTAACGTGATAGCCTATGCCTTTAGTGCCTGTCCAAGTAACGGTCGTGATTCCCTTAGCAGTGGAGACTGCCGCAGCAGTTTCGTCTACAGTGGAAGCATCAACACTACTATGGAGACCGAGAGCGTAGCCGAAGCCGGAGCTGTCTGCGAGCGTGACAGTTGTCTTGTTGAGAACGTCGTCATTCAATTCGATTACGCGATCAGAGAGATCCGACCCTATAGATTGTGCACCGGCTTTTACTCCTTCACCACCACTGATACTGTCAGTTATGCCGCCAATAAGGGTAGTGTCGCCGGTTATGTCAGCCTTCAAGCCTTTGATAGTTACGTAGGTCTGGTGTACGGTATTGGGATTGGTCTTTTCCTTTTCGTCAACAGCTGCGTGATATACAGCAGTAGTTTCGGCTTCGTTGAGATCCCAATACGCTTTGTCGTAAGTCTTGTAAACGAAAGTTCCCTTGTTTGCAACCCAGCCGGTTTGATCATTCCAGCTGTTTTCGCCGCCCGCTACACTGTTAGCGGATGTAAGAACCTTATCAGTTAAAGCGAGCTTGTAGCCTGCGCCGGAAATTACGACGCTCGAAGTGCCGAGATGATCTGGGGTCAAAGAGACTGTAGTTGAAAGTGCGCCGCTGGCAAGTGTTTCTGTCTTGCCGACATCAGTAGCGGCGATTTCGGAACCGATCTTAAGACCATTGACCGTCGCGATTGTTTGACCCTTAAGATCTGCTGCCTGATAGGTGATTGTCTTTTGGTCATCCGAAAGCTTGTAGCCTTTTGTGGTTGTGCCGGTAAGGACAGCTTTTGCTCCGTTGGTATCCCAAACTGCATTTTCGGCTTTGGACAAGTTCTTTTTAATTTCAGTAT
>CAMYWI010000178.1 GCA_947302675.1 uncultured Selenomonadales bacterium
CAAACTTTTCTTTGGACAAGCAAAGAAAAGTTTGTTCAACTGCAAAAGAAAAGTAAGTTTAATACAAAAAGAAAGTAAGAAACATTCAAGTCTTAAGCCACAAAATTTGATAGCGTCCGAGTTGTTCCAGCGCGTAGTTCATGAGCGACATTGCGACTTCGGGCGTCTTGCGAATGATTTCAATAAACACGTCGTGCGGGATTATCAAAAGTTCCGCCTGATCCGTCAAAACCGTCACCGATACTTCAAACGGTTGCTTTTCCAAAAGGTTCATGGGATTTATAAAGCAATTTTTCTCGATAATATCAAGCGTGGTATACCAGCCGTCGCCGGTGTCCACGTTGCGCGAAAGTATTCCGTCCGCCACGAAGATAAAATTTTCACTGAGCATTTCGTCTGAAATTCTGTCGCCCTCGTAGCGCGTGATAAGTTTCCCGTGCTCCTGAAACAGCCGAATCGTCCCGCCGTAACGCCCCTGCAAAATCGGCAACTGCGAGATAAAGTCGATGAGCTTTTTCCGTAAGTCTTCGGGCGGCAACGGTTCAGCCTTAAGTTGTATTTCCATATGCTCGGCAAGGTGGCTCGAAAACTCGGCGTAATTCGCGTGCCAATCGGCAATCATTTGTTGCAGGATAGCCAGATACAAATTGAAAATTTTTTCAACGCCGCCCTCCAAAAATTTCTCTGCGTCGTAAATGAAGGCTATCAGCAAATTTTTTTTCGAGTAGCGGAAGTACGCGCCGAACTCCATATCCTGCGCGTCCCACGACGCTTGATAGATAACTTTGCCGAGCGGGTCGGCGGGCGTGTTCACGTAGTTTGCGTAGCTCAATTCGCTTGCCGTAAACTCCTTGAAGTTGAGGAAGTGATTAAACAACTTTTTCTGCACGGTCAATTCGTCCAAAATCGTCCAATCGGCGACCTTGTAGGGTTGCGAGACGATGAGCTGGCGGAATTGCTGGCGAACAATTTGTTCAATGCTCGAGTCGTCGTCGACAGCCAAGCGGATTGGCATCACACTCAGCGCGAAATTTTCCGTCGACGCGATTTGGCAAAAGATACAGTCGCGCCGCTTGTTCGCGAATTGCAAAAGGAATCCCCACGCCGTCTGCAAAATCGCCATGAGCATGATTCTGTTCGCCTGCGCGTGCGCCAGCAAGTCCGACATAAGACCGGCGGTAATCAGCCCGTGAAAGGCGCGTTGCCTATAAGGTTCCTCACTGTTTTTGGAGTAAGGCAGGACACACGGCGGCGGTGCGTTTTTAAAAATCTTCGCCCAGTATTCGAGAATCGCCTCGTAATTTTTCGGCGGCAACTCTTCTGGAATTTCTTTCGGCTTAATCTCGGCGGACAGATCAAAGAGCTTGTTGATAAAATCTTCAACGTTGAAGTAGTCGTAGATTAACTGCGCCATAGTAACCGTGAGCGCGAATTCATCACGGCTCGTCTTGTACACCGCAAACCGAATCAGCGGGTCGTGCTCCAAGCTGACCTCGCGCCGAACTTCCGCCGCAAAACTTTTTTCCAACTCGTTGTCGAGATCGCCACGCTTGACGTTCGTCAGATTGCGGAAGATAATTTCGGGCTTGACGTAGCTCGCGGGCTGAATCACCTTGACCGTGCGCGTGCCGACGTTGCAGAAATTGGCGCGGAGGTTTTCGTTGTCGGCGATTACTTTGTTGATTGCGAGCGTGAACTTAATCGGGTTGACGGAGCCGGCGACCTTGTACATTGTCTGAACGAAGAAATGAGACGACTTGAAGTTTTTTCCCGCGAAGAATTTTTTCTCCCGCGCAGTCAGCTCCAAAATCGCGTCGGGCTTGCGGGGGTTATAACCGTTGCCGAAATTCTGCCGTCCGTAAATGTTTTCTAAAACTGTTTTCTCGTCAGGTGTAAGTTCCAATTTACTTCCCATAGCGCACCGCCTTTGAAGTTTTCCACAATGATAACAAAAAAAAAGCCCCTGCGCCATTGCAAGGGCTAAAAATTTTTACGACTGCAACCACAACGCTTGATATTTTTCCATTTGATTGAGCGCGTAGTTCATGAGCGATAGCGCAATTTCGGGCGTCTTGCGAATGATTTCAATCATGTCACTGCGCGGGATTGTCAAAAGCTCCGCCTGCTCCGTCAAGACTTCGGCGGAAAGCGTCAGCCGCTGCTTGTCCAAAAAGTTTGTCGGGTTGACGAAAGAATTTTTATCGATAACGTCAAGCGGATTGTACCAGCCGTCGCCGTCGTCGACGCTCCTAACCAACTTGCCGCTCACGACGAAGACAAATTTTTCTTTAAGCATGTCGCCGGAAATTCTGTCGCCTTCAAAGCGCGTGACGAGTTCAGCTTTGTTGGCGAAAAGAACAGCCGCCGCCTCGTCGCGCAACAGTGACAACTGCGCCAGGAAGTCGCGAATTTTTTTCAGCTCTTCCTCGCGCGAAAGTTGCTTGCTATCGTCAACACTTTCAAGCCGCTTGGCAAGATTTTTAATGAAGTCGGCGTACTTGGCGTTGCGGTCGACAAGCACCTGTTGCAACGTCAGCTTGTAAAGGTTGGCAATCAACGCGCCGCCGCCATTGAAGAAACTGCTCGCGTCGTAAAGAAACGTCAGCGACAAATTTTTTTCCGAGTGGCGGAAGTAGACGCCTAACTTCATTCCCTGCGCGTCCCACGAGTTACGCGAAATAATTTTGCCGCGCATTTCGGCGGGCGTCTCGACGTAATTCAATTCGCTCGCCTGAAACTCCGCAAAGCTCAAGAAGTGCTCGAATAATTTTTTCTTGCCCGTGAAACTCTCCAAATCTTCCCAATCAAAGCTGTAGGCTTGCGAAACGCCGAGATGCCGGAACTGTTGCTTGATGATTTCTTCGACGGTCGAATTGTTTTCGCACGACAGCCGCACGGGAATGACATTGAGCGAAAAATTTTTGACGCGCCTCTTCGAGGGCAACACTTGACAGAAAAGACAATCGCGCCGCTTGTTGACCGCTTGCAACATGAAACCCCACGCGCTTTGCAAAATCGCCGTCAGCATTGTCCTGTTCGACTGAGCAAACCCGCGCAGGTCGGATAAAATATCGGCGTCGACTTTCATGCGATACGCTTTTTGATTGTAAACACCGCTGAGCTTTTTCGTGAAGGGCAACTGCGCGGGCGGCGGCGGATTGTTGAGAACGCCCGCCCAATATTTACGAATCATTTCCTGCGCGGCGGCGTTGAAGTCTTCGGGCGGCTCCTCGCGCTTAGGCTCGGCGGGCAAGTTCAGCAGTTCGTTGAAAAGTTTATCGCTGTCGAAGTGTTCGGCAATAATCTGCGCCATCGTCACGAGCACGGCGAATTCTTCCATGCCCGTCTTGTAAACCGCGAACCGAATCAAAACGTCGTGGCGAAGGTCGAAGTCGCGGCGCATATCTGCCTCCATAGCTTTGCGGAACTCGTCGTTGAGATCTTCCGGCTCAAATGTCGTGAAGTTGCAGAAGACGACTTCGGGCTTGACGGCGACGAGCGGCTTAATCACCTTGACCGTGCGCGAGCCGACGTTGCAAAAGTTGGCGAGCAGATTCTTGTTGGCGCGGAACATGCGGTTGATTGAAATGTTGAACTTAATCGGGTTGGCGACGCCCCGCGCCTTGTAAAGCGTCTGCACAAAAAAATGCGGCGACAAGAAATTTTTATCTTTGAAGAATTTTTCCTCCTGCGGCGTCAGTTCCAAAACTTCATCAATCTGATTCGGATTGTAGCCGCGCCCGCTCAAAGCCTTCAAGCCGTAGACGCTCTCCAAAATTTTTTCCTCGTCGGGTGTGAGTTGCAAATTTGTTTCCATGACGCACCACCTTTATTTATTTTTATAGAAAATCCATATTGCCAAGATCCAAAGCGGTGTGATGATAACAGCCGGTCGCATGTCGTCCATTGTCGCCATAAGCACGACTACGCCCGCCAAAAATGCCAGCGATAAATAATTTGTGAACGGGTAGCCGATTGATTTAAATTTCGGCTCAATGCCCGCCGCCTTGCAGTACTTGCGGAATTTTAAATGCGTCACGATAATCAAAGCCCACGTCACTATAATCGCGCCCGTCACGATTGATAAAATGTACATAAAA
>CAMYWI010000179.1 GCA_947302675.1 uncultured Selenomonadales bacterium
TGAACATACTTTTCTTTGCTGCGCCCAAAGAAAAGTATGCAAAAGAAAGGGCGTTCAACGCCGCGGTATTTGCAATCCTGCAAATGCGCGGCGCGGCCGTCATCCATGACGGCCGGGTTTTCACAACCCGTTACTCATTGCTAATCTTCCTCCAGGGTCTCGACTAAAAAGCTCACGGGGCGAAAGCCGTCGTTGCAAGAGAGCATTGCCGACTTCGGATTCTTCATCCAGCCGCCGTAAAAATTTTCCGCGCCGTGCGCCAACGCCATTACAAACGGCGACAAAGTTTCCCACGCACTCAGGCAAAAACCTTCGGGGCGTTCCCAGCCGTTCGCTATAAAAATTTTCCCCACCTCCATATCGCAAGCATTCTCTATAGGATTTTCATATCTGCTAATTAAATCGTCATATCGCGCTTTTCGCATAACCGTAATTTTAATTTTCTTCATGACTCAATCACCTGCGCCATTATAGCAAAACAGCCGACCCTTTTAAAGTCGGCTGCCTTTTTTCTATGTCAGTTATTGATTCTTTTCAGTGAGGCTTTCCTCAATCGATGTTCAACTAGTTGTCGGCGACACTCCCTTTGAGCTGTCCCGCTTACAATATCGGCATTTTAATCACCAACCTTAAAATAAGTTAAAATTTAATCAAACTTTAATCGTAGAATTTTTGAGCGGCTGTCTTTTTTTTGCGAGGGAAATAATTTATAATGATAAAAAATTTTTAAGGAGGCGGTTTAATGCTGAGACCTTACGACATAACGGAATTGCGGTCGGGCATGAAGGTTGGACGCGCCGTTAAGGACTTCGACGGCAAAGTTATCATCAAGGAAAATGTCAAGCTGACTTCGGATTTGCTAGACAAATTGCGCGGCAAAAATGTTTTCACGGTGTATATCGACATTACGCCCGAAGAGTACGCGCCCGCTCAAACTAAACAAGAATTTTTGCTCGACAGGGATTATCTTGACTGCTACAAAAATTGTTTCGCCTCGACGCAAAATCTTTACTACGGTTGCGCCAATACCGGCGAAATTGACATGAACGAGTTGGCGGATTTGATTCGCGTCGAGAATATAAAGGAGCTGTGCGACGACGGCGCGAAGGCTATCACGCAAATTCACAACATGAAACGCGACGGCGATTATATTATTCATCACGCACTCAACGTCGGGATTTTGTCGGGGATTATGGGGCATTGGCTCGACTTCAAAGCGCAACAGGTCGGCGAGCTGATTACGACGGGTTTTTTGAGCGATATTGGCAAAATGAAAATCCCGCGCGGCATTTTGAACAAGACTGGCAAGCTTGACGATGACGAATTCGCGGAAGTTAAAAAGCACGCTGTTTACGGCTACGCAATTATTTTGAACTCGCCGCTCAAGAAGTTGAAGAATGTTTTAATGGGCGTGTTGCATCATCATGAACGTTGCGACGGTAGCGGCTACCCCAGCGGCTTGCGCGGCGACAAGATTAGCGAGTTCGGCAAGATTATCGCTGTGCTTGATATTTACGACGCAATGGCGACCAATCGTTCCTACGCCAAGCGGAATTCGCCGTTCGATATTATCAAAGTTCTTTACGGCGACGCGCTGGCGGGCAAGCTCGAAACGAATATTGTCGTCGTGTTCGTGCGGAAACTTTTGCAGGCGATTAACGGAAACTGGGTCGGGCTGAGCGACGGGCAACGCGCCAAGATTGTTTACATTGATGATTCGCGAGCGACGGCATTGCCTGTCGTGCAGACGCGCACTGGAGAATTTATTGATTTGAATCGCCGCACTGATTTGAAAGTGGATTCGCTCCTCACCGCCAACGAGGTGTAGAGTTCATATTTTTCTTTTGCAGTTTGAACAAACTTTTCTTTGCTTGTCCAAAGAAAAGTTTGACAAAAGAAAACCTCATGCAACACCGTTGCATTCGCCCTCGCAGGGGCGTCGCCGCTTGAACATCCTGTTCAAACGCGGTGTTGTGGGGCGTCATCCATGACGCCCCTTCTGCTATTCGATTCCCCGCAAAGCTTTTAATTTTTCTAGGTAAAGCGCACGGAATTTTTCAAAGGAGCCGAGTCCCTCTCGAATCATGCGAACTTTATAATTCTGCGCGGCTAATCTGCTAAACCAATCGTCGGCAATGTCTTTTTCAACATGAACGCCGCCATTGAACAGGAGCGGCGCAAGTAAAATTCTTTCTGCGCGGGAAGTTTTAAGACGCTTAACAACGTCGGAGAAATTGGGCGTGTCGCTCGCCTCGATAACGCCGATGTGAATTCTGTCGCCCGCCAAGCGTTGCAAGTTCTCATAAACGGGATTATGCCTGTGCGGCGAGCCGTGCCCGATTAAAACTAAATCTTCGTCGTCGAACTTTTTAAAGCAGTCAAGAATCGTCGCGAAGATTTTTTTGTCGAAGGGCGTCGCGCAAGTCTCACTGAACAGCGGCGAGATTATCTCAACGTCGCCCGCCGCGCAGATTTTTATTTTGTTATCGAACTCCTCGCCTGGCGTTAAATGCGTCGGCAGTAGAATGATTCGGCTAAAGCCTTCGGCGCGGAGCTTTGAAATTTCTTCGGCAGGCGTCGCGATTGAAATTCCTCGCGCCGCCAATTTTTTTATCATGAAATTTGACGTGAACGCCGTCCGCACTTCAAACGTCGGCAAAAAATTTTTTATCTCCTGCGCGAGCCTGTTGAAAATTTTTTCGCGAATCGAATCGTCCGCCGAACCGAACGTCACCAAGATTATCGCGCCGTCAATTTGCAACCTTCTCGACCTCCGCCGCGATCTTGTTGCAAATGCGGTTGAGCTGATTCTTGTCGGGACCTTCCGCCATGACGCGAATCAAAGGCTCCGTGCCCGACGCACGAACTAAAATTCTGCCCGTCGCGCCCAGTTCCATTTCGCCTTCCGCAATCGCGAGCTTGACCGCCTCCGAATCTTCGTAGGCTTTTTTATTTTTGACTTTGACATTGAGCAGAACTTGTGGGTAAGTCGTCATGAGCGCGTTGAGTTCGCTCGCCGTCGCGTTGAACTTTTTCATTGCCGTCAAAACTTGCAGGGCGGTTATCAAGCCGTCGCCCGTCGTCGAGTAGTCGCTGAAAATTATATGCCCCGACTGCTCGCCGCCGAGTCGGTGATTATTCGCCCGCATATTTTCTAAAACATATCTGTCGCCGACCGCCGTTATCTCGCAATTCAAGCCGAGTTCGTCCAATGCTTGACGAAAGCCGATATTCGACATGACGGTTGCCACGACGGTTTTCTTGGGCAACGCGCCGACTATAAGCATCAACTTCGCGCAGATAATCATGATGTGATCGCCGTCGATAATGTCGCCGTGCTCGTCAATGCAAAGGCAGCGGTCGGCGTCGCCGTCGTGCGCAATGCCAATGTCAGCGTTATTCCTCAAAACCGCCAAGCGCAAATTTTCCATGTGAGTGGAGCCGCAACAGTCGTTAATGTTAATGCCGTTCGGATTGTCGCCGATAAGAATCAGCTCCGCGCCGAGCCGCTCAAGAACTGTCGGCATTGCCTTATACGCCGCACCGTTCGCGCAGTCCAGGACAATCTTCATGCCGTCGAACCGTTCAGATGTCGTGCTCATGACGAAACTGATATAATCTTCCAAAAGGTTTTGGCGATATTCAATGTGACCAACCGCCGCGCCCGTCGGTCTTTGGAAAATTTTTCTCGTGTCGAACTCGCGAACGATTTTTTCAATGGCGTCCTCGACCTTATCGGGGAGCTTGTAGCCGTCGCCGCCGAAAAATTTTATCCCGTTGTCTTGAAAAGGGTTGTGCGACGCGCTGATAACAATGCCCGCCGCCGCGTGAAGTTTTCTTGCAAGGTAAGCGACTGCCGGCGTCGGAACCACGCCTGCGAGAATTGCATTGCCGCCCGCCGAGCAAATTCCCGCGACCAATGCCGCCTCCAACATTTCGCCAGAAATTCGCGTGTCGCGCCCGATTAAAATTTGCGGTTTGCCTTCGGCGTGTTGTCCGAAATAAATTGTCGCCGCGCGTCCCATCTTGTATGCAAGTTCCGGCGGCAGTTCGGTATTCGCCTCGCCGCGCACGCCGTCCGTTCCAAATAATC
>CAMYWI010000180.1 GCA_947302675.1 uncultured Selenomonadales bacterium
CACACGGCGGGAGAGCAAGGTTAAAATTTCAATCGTCCTCGCACAAAGCGGGGCTGATTTTTTTATCCTGCCAAAATTTTTTCCGCGCCTTGCGCAAGTCGTTGCTGAAACGCTCCTCCTCGCTGAAAATACATCCGCAATAATTCTGCCGATAAAGCCCCAACTCCAAACTCAAGTCAATTCCTTCCTGCCAACCTACGCGGAAGTCTTCATAAAAAAATTTCACGCCGAACATTTTTGCGAAGTGCTCGGCGATTTTTTTCATGAGTTCGTGATTTTGATGTTGGCTATAAAAAAGTGTCGACGTAAAAATTTCAAAGCCGTTTTCATTAGCAAAACGCGCCGCCTCGCTCAATCGCCACGAGTAACAAATCCCGCAACGCTTATGAAAGCCGTCCGCAAATTCAATCGTATCCTGCTCGTCGACGACGCCCATAACTTTTGACAAGTACTCGCGCAAGCCGTAATGATTCTCCGCAAAAAAATTCATGCCGACTTTCTCCGCGAACTCCCGCGCAGTCTTCAAGCGTCGCCGCCACTCTTGGTAGGGGTGAATGTTCGGGTTGAAAAAATATCCGACTGGCTCAAAATTTTCCTCGCGCAACCTTTTGACGGGATAGCACGAGCACGGTCCGCAGCACATGTGCAACAAAATCTTTTCCACGTCAGTAAATGTAATACTCCTTCCAGGGGATTTGGTCGAGGCGAATCGACTGCAGAAACTTTACAATGTCCTGTCGCCCGTAAAAATGCGGCGTGCCGTTCGAGTCCTGCGACATTAAAATTATCGGCATGTTCCTAAAAAATTGTGCCAGCGCATGACGAACGCGAACCGCCCGCGAAGTGTAATTTGTCACTGTCTGATTGACCACGACGATTGCAAACGTCACGCCCTGTTCAATGATGACCGCGCCTTGAATTTTCATGTTGCTCACCTCCCGTCAAATGCCCTTGCGAAACAGTACGGGCAATTTTTTTATTCGCAACCGATTCTTCCACAGCCAAACATTTTCCATTCGCTCCGTGATAAAGGAAATGATTCTGTACTTGCGCGGATTGTCAATCTCTCGAATGTTCGTCCGCGCAAAAATTTCCTCCGTCGCGTCAAGCAAGAACGAGAACAACCACTCGCAATACGCCTCGAAAATATTGCGCCGCGTGATAAAAATTTCGTACTGAAAACCCGTGAACGCCTCCGCCACATGGTCAAACGACGCCAGATATTCGGGCTGTTTTAGCTCAATGTGCTTGCGGAAAATTTTGCTCGCGAATTGCTCCAAGTCGCCGCCGCTCAAAAGCCTTTGCCAACACGAACTCGACATATGCACAAGAATATTTTCCGGCAAAATTATGTCGTAGTCTTGAAGAATTTCCTCCGCTCGCTCGCGCGACAAAATCTTTTCGACTGCAAAAGTTGTGTCCTGCGCCTCTGTGAAAAAGCGGCGGTAGTGATTCAGCCCGATAATCGAGTGGCGCGTATTCTTCCAAATCCAATACAGCGCGGTGACCTCGTTCAGATAAAGATTCAACTCGCTGATATTGTCGCCCATGTCGTCGCCGAGATAGCCAAATTTTTCTTTAGCCTGCGCGTGCCCGCCGTGAATAATCTTGTAACCTTCGGGCAAGGCGTCAAGCTTAACGTCCTTGTGCGTCACGACGTAGACGCAAAAATCTTTCGCCACGCGCTTTTGAATCAAGTACCAGTTGCCGTTGACGGCGGGACTGCGCGAAATTTTTTCAAAGAGATTTGCATTAGCCGTCAAAAAATTTTCAAGCGCGGAATTTTTTCTCGCGAACGTCAAAATTTTCTCCGACAAAGTTTCCGTCTCAATCAGCGCGTCGATAAACTCCGCTGGCTCTCGCTCGGCAAGGAAAAGCGCGTCATAAATTCTAAAGCGGCAATCCTCAAGCGTGTCGAAAGTTTTTCCATAAAAGTTTTCGTGAATCGGCTCAAAATTTTTACCAACGCCGTCAACGCTCGGAAACTTTTCCATGAACAGGAAGAAATCCGTCTCGGCGAACAAGCCGTCAACGTCAAGCAGTCGAGAAATTTTATTGTCGCGTAAAATCTTCGCGAGAGGTTCCAAATTTTGATACGTATAAAAATTGTGACGCGCTTGCCGAAAAAGAGTTTCGCGCGGAATAAAACGTCCCAAGATTTTCAGCGAAACCAAATCGTTGTTGCGGGCAACGTATTCTCCCGCGTCGTCAAAGACAATGTAATCAGCCGTGCCGTCCAGAATTTTCCTAAGCGCGTCGCCCGAAATTTCTTCGCCGTTCAAAAAAATGTGAAAGTCCTTCGGCACGTAAGCAAGAAGGTCATCAGCGTTAGGGAAGATATAATTTTCGCCGCGTTCGGGCGAGCCGACAAAAGAAATTTGCCCGACAATCTCAACTGGCATGTTCGCCGCCGCGCGGAAGGAATTCACGTCGCCGCAAAGCAGAATTCGCGGAACATACATACTGCGTCACCCGCCTTGAAAAAAACTTTTTTTAATTATAAAATAATCCTGCGACGCTGTCAAAAAGGAGGTCACGGGCTTGAAAAAAATCCTCTTGATAATCTGCGCGGCGTTGATGATTTGCGGTTGTGGCGAGAAACCTTCGGGCAAAGTCAAAAATTTTTTAAACGTGTCCTACGACCCGACCCGCGAACTTTACGCTGAGTACAACGAAAAATTTCATGAGCATTGGACTAAGGAACTTGGCAAGGGCGAAGTGATTCTGGAGCACTCGCACGCCGGCAGCGGCAAGCAAGCCCGCTCCGTTATCGACGGCGTGGAGGCGGACGTTGTGACGCTCGCGCTTTCCTACGACGTGACGCAAATTAAAAACGCCGGGCTGATTCGCGGCGGCTGGCGCATAGAATTCCCCGACAACTCCTCGCCTTACACCTCGACGATTGTTTTTCTCGTCCGCGCCGGCAATCCTAAAGACATTCGCGACTGGGACGATTTGATTCGCAATGACATCAGGATTGTCACGCCCAACCCCAAGACTTCCGGCGGTGCACAATGGAATTACCTTGCCGCGTGGGAATTCGCCCGCAGAAATTTGGGCGACGACGAGGCTTTGATTAAGGACTTCATGAAAAAATTTTTTGACAACGCCGAACCTTTTTATGACGGAGCGCGCGGCGCAACTCAAGACTTTCAAAGCGGCACCGGCGACGTGTTGATTGCTTGGGAGAACGAGGCTTTGCTTTCCAAAAAAAATTCGCCCGACGACTACGAGATTGTCACGCCGAGCTTGAGTATCCTCGCCGAGCCAAGCGTTGCGATTGTCGACGCTGTTGTTGAGAAGAAAGGCACGCGCGAAATTGCTACGGAGTATCTTAAATGGCTTTACTCGGACGAAGGGCAGGAAATTGCCGCGCGGAATTTCTATCGCCCGCGCAACGAATACATTTTGAAAAAATATGCCGACGTGTTCAAGCCGTTGAAGTTGTTCACGATTGATGAGGCGTTCGGCGGCTGGGTCAAGGCGCACAATGATCACTTCGCCGACGGCGCAATCTTTGACCAAATTTATAACAAGTGATTGAAAAATTTCGGGCGCGTGTTATAATCAGAAAAAATTTTTGGGAGGGCAACGTGACGTTGCATCCTGTTATCGCGATTGAGTAAGAAAATTTTTTAAGCAGTTCGCCGCGTTTTGACTTCAAAAAAATTTTGGGAGGTCTTTAACATGAAGTGGGTATGCAATGTTTGTGGCTACGAGTACGACGAGGAAAAGGGCGACATCGATAACGGCATTGAACCCGGCACGCCGATGGACGATGATTTTGTTTGTCCGTTGTGCGGCGTCGGCAAGGATGAGTTTTCGCCCGTCGAAGAGTAAAAATTTTCCGCGCCTGTAGCAAATCGTGATTCGCTGTGGTAAAATAAGTTCAGCAAATTTTTTGAGGAGGAATTTCTAAATGAAAGTAACTGTAGTTGGAGCGGGCAATGTCGGCGCGACCGTCGCGAACGTTTTGGCGACCAAAGGTTTTGCAAGTGAAGTCGTCCTTATCGACATCAAAGAAGGTCTTTCCGAAGGCAAGGCAATGGACATCATGCAGACTTCGCACATG
>CAMYWI010000181.1 GCA_947302675.1 uncultured Selenomonadales bacterium
GCGGCAAATATAAGCGCGTCCGCTACAAAGGCACTATCTGCGACCGTTGCGGCGTCGAAGTTACTCGTGCAAAAGTTCGCCGCGAACGCATGGGGCATATTGAACTTGCCGCCCCCGTCAGCCATATTTGGTATTTCAAAGGTATTCCAAGCCGCATGGGGCTTTTGCTTGATATGTCGCCGCGTGCTTTGGAGCGCGTCCTTTACTTCGCCTCATATATTGTCCTTGACCCTGGCGATACCGACATGAAGGCTAAGGAACTTTTGACGGAAGGGCAATATCGTTTTAAGAAAGAAGAATTTGGGCGCAACGCCTTCAAAGTCGGCATGGGCGCGGAGGCTATTCAATTCCTGCTCAAAAGTCTTGACCTCGACGCACTTTCTCAAGAACTCCGCGAGGAGTTGAATTCCTCCAATGGTCAAAAGCGTATTCGCGCTATTCGCCGCCTTGAAGTCGTGGAGGCTTTTCGCAAAAGCGGCAATAAGCCCGAATGGATGATTATGAATGTTATCCCTGTTATTCCGCCTGAATTGCGCCCGATGGTTCAGCTCGACGGCGGCAGATTCGCCACCTCCGATTTAAACGACCTCTATCGCCGCGTTATCAATCGCAATAATCGTCTCAATCGTTTGTTGAAGTTGAAAGCTCCCGACATTATCGTTCGCAATGAAAAGCGCATGTTGCAAGAGGCTGTCGACGCCTTGATTGATAACGGCAGGCGCGGGCGTCCCGTCACTGGTCCCGGCAATCGTCCGCTCAAATCTCTTTCCGATATGCTCAAGGGCAAGCAAGGGCGTTTTCGTCAAAATCTGCTCGGCAAGCGCGTCGACTATTCTGGTCGCTCCGTTATCGTCGTCGGTCCCGAACTCAAGCTCCACCAATGCGGCTTGCCTAAGGAAATGGCTCTCGAACTCTTTAAGCCCTTCGTTATGAAAAAACTCTCCGCCGATTCCGGCTTGACTATCAAAGCCGCCAAGAAAAAAGTCGACCGCGCTCAAGCCGACGTCTGGGCTGTCCTTGAAGAAGTTATCAAAGAACACCCCGTACTTTTAAATCGTGCTCCGACGTTGCACCGGTTAGGTATACAAGCTTTCGAGCCGGTCTTGACGGAAGGACGCGCCTTGAAACTTCACCCTCTCGCGTGCACGGCTTATAATGCCGACTTCGACGGCGACCAAATGGCTATTCACCTTCCTCTTTCCGCAGAAGCTCAAGCAGAGGCTCGCGTCTTAATGTTGGCGGCGAATCATATCTTGGCACCTAAAGACGGCAAGCCGATAATCGTACCGACGCAGGACATGGTTTTAGGGACGTATTATCTAACGAAATTACGGAAAGACTCGCCAGAGCGACCCGTTAAAGGCGCGGGCAAGACTTTTACCGGGATACAAGAGGCATTGCTAGCCTACGAACGGGGGCAGTTGGATTTACAAGCGGAAATCACTGTGCGAATAGACTTGGAGCGGTTACCGACGCCAGTATTGCGGGAGCTTGACTACAAGACGGACTCGCTTTTAGTTAAAACTTCCATAGGGCGGCTCATCTTTAACGAGAAATTGCCGGTTGAGTTGCGGGATTTTCATAAAGAGGGCGATATCTGGCAATTAGGTTCGGTCATGAACAAAAAGGCATTGGGCGGCTTGGTGGCTAAATGTTATAAAGCCTTTGGGGCGACAAAGACGGCAGAGGTCATCGATTCGGTCAAGCGATTGGGCTATCATTATGCTTGCAAAGCGGGAATGACTGTAGCGATATCGGATGTCATCGTACCGCCGGCGAAGAAAGAGATATTGGCGGCAACAACAGAGCGCGTCAAGCGTGTTGAAATATATTATACACGCGGGATTTTAACGGAGCGGGAGCGGTATGAAAAAGTCTGTGGGTTATGGGCAGAGGCGACAGAAAAAGTAGCCGATGCGATGATGGCAAACATGGACGAATTCAATCCTATCTATATGATGTCGGATTCGGGCGCGCGTGGCAATAAACAGCAAATGCGGCAGTTGGCTGGGATGCGTGGGTTAATGGCGGATCCTAGTGGAAAGATAATCGACTTACCCATAACGGCGAATTTTCGGGAAGGGTTAAGTGTCTCGGATTATTTTATATCGAGTCATGGAGCGCGGAAAGGTTTAGCTGACACGGCTTTACGGACGGCGGATTCGGGTTATTTGACTCGGCGGTTGGTCGACGTAGCGCAGGATGTCATCGTTCGCGAGTATGATTGTGACATAACGGCAATAAATTTGCTGTTGATACGTGCGCAGTTAGCGGAGGACACTTTTGATGCCTTGGAGATTTTGCAGGATAGTTTAATGGGGCGGGTTTTGGCAGAGGACATCTTCAACGTTGAGACTGGTGAGATGGCTTTATCGGCAGATACGATTTTGGATGCGGAGAATTTGATTTCTATAGGTGAGACTGGGGTCAGTGTTTTAAAGTTACGTGGCACGAATTTGACGGAGCCAAATAATGCGCCGCACAGTCGGGTAGTGGAGGAAATAAAGTTAGGGACTCGTGATTCTTCCCTTCGCTCTTCGTTACGGCATGATTTTATCCATGAGAATATGGGAAAGGAATTGGCACGGCCGCTTAGATTTGCGGGAATGGTTATCGCGGCGGGCGAGTGCTTAACGCACGAGGTCTTGGACGCTTTGTTAGACGACGAGGAAGTCACGGAACTGTTTATCCGAAATAATAATATACGCGGGATAGAAGTCGAGGCAATAACGGAAGGCCGTCGCGGCGTGATAGAGAGTTTACGAGAGCGGATAATAGGACGTAATTTAGCGGAAGAAGTTTATGATAAGACGGGCGTTAAAATTGGCTCGATAAATGAGCGGATAACGGAAGAATTGGCAGATAAGATTTGCGCGGTGCGCGAAAAAGTAATGATACGTAGCGTGTTGACGTGCAAAAGTAGTCAAGGCGTGTGCATAAAATGTTATGGCGAAGATTTAGCTAATCGCAGTGAAGTAGAAATCGGGGAGGCGGTCGGAATAATCGCGGCGCAGAGTATAGGCGAACCCGGCACGCAGTTGACAATGCGTACGTTTCATACCGGCGGCGTCGCGGGCGGCGACATAACGCAAGGTCTGCCGCGCGTCGAAGAGTTATTCGAGGCTAGGAAACCTAAAAATGCGGCAATAATCGCCGAAATAGACGGCGTGGTAAGTTGGGGCGAACCTGACAAAAATGGCTTGCGCGTAATAGTAATCACGCCGACAGATTCGGAAAACCAGCAGCCGCGCGAGTACAGTATCCCGTTCGGCATCACGCCGCTAGTCAAGGAAGGCGACCAAATCCAAGCCGGTGACAACATAACCGACGGCGCCAAAAACCCCCACGACATCCTGCGCATCTGCGGCCTAAAAGAAACCCACCGCTACCTCGTCAAAGAGGTCCAAAAAGTCTACAAGTCTCAGGGCGTCGAAATTAACGACAAGCACATTGAAGTTATGGTTAGACAAATGTTGCACAAAGTCAAGATCGAAGACAGCGGCTCGACTGAATTCCTGCCCAGCGAGTTCGTCGACATTAACGTTTTCGAGGCGGCGAACACCAAAGCGATTGAGGAAGACAGAGCACCAGCCGTCGCCAAACCGATTTTGCTCGGTATTACAAAGGCGTCGCTCGCAACGGATTCTTTCCTCAGCGCGGCGAGTTTCCAAGAGACAACCAGAGTTTTGACCGACGCGGCGATTAAGGGCAAGATTGACCCGCTTATCGGGCTTAAAGAAAACGTCATTATCGGCAAGCTTATTCCCGCCGGCACGGGCATGGCTCGCTATCGTGAACTGACTGTCGTCGACAAAGAGGCTGCCGACAGTTAAAATTTTATCGAGACTTAAAAACCCGTTCAAACTTGAGCGGGTTATTTTTTTACAATGATAAAATCAAACAATAGATAGCCGAGTAGCCTTTTGGGCGAACAAAAGAAAAGTAAGAAGTATTGACGGCGGCGGGCGTTGCCTTTATATTTTAATCAGCAAAGGAGGGATTTTTATGTTCATGACAAAGCCAATGGAAATCGAAGAACGCAGTATGGAAATAATCGCGCCGCATT
>CAMYWI010000182.1 GCA_947302675.1 uncultured Selenomonadales bacterium
AAAAAGTTCTCGCGCTGATTAAAGAAATTTCCCTACGCAAGACGATAATCATTGCGACGCACCGCGCGGCAGTCATTGAATCAGCCGACGAAGTTTTACAACTCAAGACAACGTGAACTTGTCGTAAACTCGCCGCAAAAGCTCAGTCGCGGGCAACTTCAACGGCTCGGCTTGATTCGCGCTCTGCTCAAAGACGCGCCGATAATCTTATTCGACGAACCAACCGCAGGTCTCGACGAACTCACCGAACAAAAAGTTCTCGCGCTGATTAAAGAAATTTCCCTACGCAAGACGATAATCATTGCTACGCACCGCGCGGCTGTCATTGAATCCGCCGACGAAGTTTTACAGCTCAAGACAACGTGACGAGCGTCGCGCCGGAGCCGCCCTCGTCTTGGTCAGCGAATTGAAAAGTCGCAACCGATTTATGCCCGCGCAGATAATCTTGTACGCCCTTGCGAAGTGCGCCCGTGCCCTTGCCGTGAATAATCAAAATTTGCTTAAGACCGGAAAGTTGCGCGTCGTCGATAAATTTCCCGCAAACTTGCTCCGCATCGTCAACGGTCATGCCGCGAATGTCAATGCTCCGCGTGACGGTCGCCGCTTTTTGAAGAAGTCCTTGCGAGCCGCGATTTTGATTTGAACTTGTAGAAGAATTTTCCTGTGCGGCATGGCTGACGAATCGACAGGCGGAAATTTTTATCTTAGTGCGCATGGCTCCGATTTGAACGGAAAGTTCGTCGTCCTCGATTGCAAGCACGGTGCCCTTTTGGTCAAGCGGCTTGATATAAACGGTGTCGCCGACAGCGAGCTTTTTCTTGTCAATGCGCGTGCCGACGAATTTATCCGTGATAATGCCCGTCGCCGAATCGATTTCCGCCTCGCGCAATTTATCGCGCGATTGCTGAATGACTTGCTGGCGACGTTTAACGCCCGCATCGTCGAATTGTTCTTTAAGCGCGGCGATAATTTCTTCCGCCTCGCGCTTAGTCTCGCGAATCATGGCGGCGGATTTCTCTTTAGCCTTGCGAATAATCTCGCCCTTAGTCTTGGTGAGTTCGTCGCGCATCTCGGCGATTTTTTTCTCATGCTTGACGGCTTGTTGTTGGCGTTCAAAAATCTCGGCGTTGCGCTGTTCAAAAATCATGCGCTCATTTTCAAGCTCGGAGATAATTTTTTCAAAGTTCGCGTGGTCGGCGGTGATTAACTGCTTGGCACGAAGAATCAAACTCTGCGGCAAGCCCAAGCGTTGACTGATTGCAAAGGCGTTGCTCGCGCCGGGAATGCCAATTAGCAAGCGATAAGTCGGGCGGAGCGTCTCTGAATCAAACTCGACGCAAGCATTTTCTATACCGTCGGTCGAGTAGGCGAAAGTTTTAAGTTCGGAGTAGTGAGTTGTGGCGATAGTCGCCGCGCCGATTTGCAAGAGCCGTTCGAGGATTGACATAGCGAGAGCCGCGCCTTCGTCGGGGTCAGTGCCCGCGCCGATTTCGTCAAGCAAAACCAAATCGGTCGCCGTGACCTCGTCAAGAATCGCGACGATTTTTTTCATGTGCGCGGAGAAAGTGGAGAGGCTCTGCTCAATCGATTGCTCGTCGCCGATGTCCGCGAAAATGTTTGTGAAAACCGCAATGCGCGAGCCGCTCGCCGCAGGTATATAAAGTCCCGATTGAGTCATGAGCGCGAGCAAGCCGAGAGTTTTCATTGAAACGGTCTTGCCGCCGGTGTTAGGTCCGGTGACGAGGAGCATTGAAAATTTTTCGCCGAGTTGAATATCAATCGGAATTACGGCGTTTGAATCAATCAGCGGGTGCCGCGCGGCTCTTAAGTCCGTGAACTTTTCGAGCAAGGGTTCGGTCGCGTTGAGTTCGCGGGCAAGCCGAGCTTTGGCGAAAACCAAATCAACGTCCGCCAAAATTTTTATATTGTTGGTCAAAGTGTCGAGATTTTTTCTAACGGCGTCGCTCAAGCCGCGCAGAATTCTTGCAACTTCATGACGCTCCGCCGCCTCCAACTCCTTAACGCTGTTGTTCAAAGTCACGACGCTCATCGGCTCAATGAAAACGGTCGCGCCCGTCGCCGATTGGTCGTGAACAATGCCGGGAAATTGCGCCTTGTATTCGAGCTTGACGGGCAAAACGTATCTGTCGCCGCGCATTGTGACAATCGCGTCTTGAAAAAATTTTTGCTTGCCAGCGTCGTGAAGGATATTAAAAATTTCGGTCTTGATTTTACTTTGCGCCCCGCGCAGTTCGCGACGAATTTTTTGCAACTCCGCGCTTGCCGTATCGCGAACGGTTCCGCGCTCGTCAATGGCATTGTCGAGTTGGCGTTCCAAATTGCCGAGAATTTCAAGTTCAGTCGCGCGAGCTTTGAGTTGCGGCGCGTCGAGTTCGGTTTCCTTGAAGAAAGTTTTAACTTGACGCATGGCGTACATTGTCGAGAGCACGTCTAAAAATTCTTCGGCGTCGGCGACGCTGCCGAGTTTAATTTTTTTGAACGTCTCGCGAACGTCTCTAAACCCTCCAAGCGGCGGGGAGCTTACTGCGAAAATCCTAACCGCCTCCGTCGTGAGCGAGAGATTTTCTTTAACGGTGTCGAAGTCGTCGGCGGGCTGAAGTTTTGCGGCAAGCTCCTTTCCAAAATTACTCGTGGCGCAGTCGCGAAGTCCAAAGTTTTAAAAGAGTTTTTCAGCATTAATCTACTCCCTTCTCCCATTTCCCTTTTCCCTAAAATTTTAATTGACTTTGTTAAACACGTCAAATAATATTGGCAGGATTGGAGGAATTTTCATGAAGACGGCGATAATTACGGGCGTGACGGGGCAGGACGGCTCCTATTTGGCGGAGCTGTTGTTGTCGAAGGGCTACGAAGTGCACGGGCTGATTCGGCGGCACAGCACGCCTTGCACTGAGCGGATTGACCACATTGACGACGCGAATTTTTTCTTGCACTACGGCGACGTGACGGATTCATTGGGCTTGAGTAATTTGATTAGAAAAATTCAGCCCGACGAAATTTATAATCTCGCGGCGCAGTCGCACGTTGGAATTTCTTTTGAAGTGCCCGAATACACGGCGGAGGCGACGGGCGTCAGCACGATTAAAATTTTGGAGGCGATTCGGCAAAACAAAATCGATACGAAATTTTATCAAGCGTCGACTTCGGAACTGTTCGGCGGGCTGATTGGCACGGCTCCGCAGTCCGAGACGACGCCTTTTCACCCGCGCAGTCCTTACGCCGCCGCAAAGCTTTATTCTTACTGGATAACGGTTAACTATCGCGAGGCTTATAACATTTTCGCCTGCAACGGGATTTTGTTCAACCACGAATCTCCGCGACGCGGCGAAGATTTTGTTACGCGGAAAATTTCAATCGCGGTCGCAAAAATCTGCGCGGGCTTGCAAGATAAGTTGTCGTTGGGAAATTTGGACGCCAAGCGCGATTGGGGCTTTGCGAAAGATTATGTCGAGGGCATGTGGCTAATTCTTCAGCAAAAAAAGCCGGATGACTTTGTTTTGGCGACGGGTGAAACTCACACGGTCAGAGAATTCGTCGAGGCGGCTTTTGAAGAGGTCGGAACCAAAATTACATGGAAGGGCGCGGGCGTCGACGAGAAGGGCTACGACTCCGAGACGGGAAAACTTTTGGTCGACGTCAATCCGAAATATTTTCGTCCCGCCGAAGTCGATTTGCTTTTGGGCGACCCGTCAAAGGCGCAAAAAGTTTTGGGCTGGCAAAGAAAAGTTTCCTTCCGCGAACTGGTCAAGCTCATGATTCAAGCCGATTTAAAAATTTATGGAGGCAATGGTTAAAATTTGCGCGGAGTAGGAACGAGGAGCTTGTTGGGAATTATTTTAGTTAAGGCTTGCAAAAAGTTCGGCGTCATGATATATTTTAGGCGTCAAATTGACAACTTATAGAAACGTTACCAAGAAACAGTGGCAAAAAAGAACCCCGACCGCGAATCGGGGTTCAAACGTTTTTCAACGTCTTTCATTTTATAGTGTAATGATAACTACTGGGCTGTCTTTATTTAAAA
>CAMYWI010000183.1 GCA_947302675.1 uncultured Selenomonadales bacterium
CTCAACAATCCTGAACGCCTCCATAGTTCGCGGCACGTAGCTTGCCTTTTTAATCAGCTTTTCCAAATCAACTTCGCGCCCGTTACTCAACACGGCGTCGAGTAAATCTTTCGCGTAAATCAAGCCGCGACAATCATCCAAACTGCCGTTGCCGACCGGAAAAATCGTGTAGGGACTTTCCTGCACGACTTTTAAATTTTTCTCCAAGTCGTCGTCGAGGTCAAGCCAAACGATTTTAACGCGCGGCGTCATAAGCGAATAAGCCGTCTCGTCGCCGATGTCAAAAATCCTGTCGACCATTTCCTGTTCGGATTTCTCAATCGTGCCGTCTTCCGTTCCTTGCTCGATTAAATCTAAAACCTCGTCTTCAGTCACGGCGTCGTTCTTTGAAGAGTTCATACCGAAAATAAAACCCACGCCGCCCGCGATTGCCGTCAGCAAACTCACGAACGGATTCATCAGCAAGACGATTAGCCGAAACGTCTTGTAGTTGTTCAGCAAAATTTTTTCGGGGTCGCGCTTGGCGGCTTGCTTTGGTAAAAATTCTCCGAACAGCAAAAAGATAAATGTCGTGATGCCGACCGCGATAACCACTGCCGGAACCAGTGACGAATTTATCAGCCCCGCGATTGTCGGGCTTGTGAGTATCGCGCAGACGCCCGCCAATATTCCCGTGAACGTGATTCCGATTTGCGCAACGCTCAGCGGCGCGGGTGCCTCAAGCATTTTCAAAACCGCCGCCGCCTTGTCGTCTCCGTCGTCCGATAATTTTTCCAGCCGCCCGCGGTGACTTTCTATCAGCGCGGTTTCTATCAGCGAAAAGTAGCCGCTCACCGCCGCCAATAAAATTATCAGCGCAGGCGGGATTAGTCCTGTCTCCAAAAATCTCTACTCCTTTAATTCAAAGCAATGCGTGCGTATTCGTCAAGCATGTCAAAGAAAGTCATGTGCCCGCGCTCGCTACCCTTTGACTTGCCCAAAATTTTTATCGCCGCGTCGTAAATCGTCGACTCGACACTGCCAGGCACTAAGTTTTCCCAATTCTTATAGTCGTAGGCTCGCTCGTTAATCGCATTTTGCGGACGTCCGAAAACTTCCAACTCGCACAAAAATTGCACCTGTCGCGTCTTGGGGCGCAGATAATAATGCTCCAAGATGTACGCCTGCTGGCTCAAAACTTTTATGTCTTCGGGCGAATATTGATAGCCCTGCTCGCGAGCCAACTCGATTTGTGCACGGAAATTTTCCGCGCCGTAAGCCGCCATATCATTATCAAGCGTTCGCGGCTCGCGCTCAATCATGCGAATCCACACGTCCGCCATGTACTCGCTTGAAGAGTAAGGCATCTTCCGCCACTCGACCGCGCTTTTATCCAAGTAGTAAGTGTAGGTATCGTCGACCGCCAACTTGACGAATCGCGGCTTGAGTATTTTTAAATCCTGTTGCGGCTTAGCTTGAGTTTGTCGCGGCGTTGAACTTATCGACGACGGCGCGACGGCAACGGGTTGCTCGACGTGCTCTTGCCATTCGTCAGATATCTGCGTCGGTTGAAACGGCTCGACAACGACGGGCGGCGGAGGCGGCTCAATTTTTTGCGGCGGTTGCTCAAGCGGCTTTTGTTCGGGAACTTTGCTTAGGTCGTCGAAAATCAGCGTGTCGCCTAAATTCTCGTCGTCTTCAAGCGGAGTGTTTTCTTGCGGCTGAAGAGGCGGCTCTTCTATTTTTTGCGGCAATTCTTCAGTCGGTTGCTCAAGCGGCTTTTCTTCATTACTAATTCCTAATTCCTCATTGCTAATTGCAACGGGCGGCTCCGGCTGTTCGATTGGCTTTTCTTCGGGCGGCGGCAATTCCTTTATCGGCGCGGGCTCTTCGACTTTTTTTGGTTGAGGTTTCTCGTCCTCGAACTCCCCGCCGAATACGACGACTTCATCTTCCGCTTTGACTTGCGGCGAATTCATCAACAACGCAAGAATCGCCGCGCCCGCCATTAATTTTTTTCTCACGTCAATTTCCTCCCAAAGCTACTTTCCTAATCAAACTCTCGCGGCGCGGATATTTTTCGGGCGTCGATTTCTTTTTGCTGACGTAAATCACGGCGCGTTTCTCCTCAAGCGTCGGCAAACTCATTTCCCGAACGAAAATTTCTCCGCCGCCCAGAATTTTAATCGCGGCTCGTGCCTCGTCAAGCTCCTCGCGGAAATTTTTACCCTTGAGCGCGACAAACTTCCCGCCGACCTTTACGAACGGCAAGCAATATTCCGCCAAGACATTTAACCTTGCGACGGCTCGCGAAGTCACCACGTCGAACTTTTCTCGGAAAATTTTTTGTCGTGCAAGTTCTTCCGCGCGCCCGTGAATTATCTCAACGTTCTCAAGCTCCAACTCCGCGACGACCCACTTTAAAAATTCCGTGCGCTTTGCCAGCGAATCTATCAAGCAAAGTTTCAGTTGCGGCTTAAAAATTTTCAGCGGGATTGCCGGAAAACCCGCGCCCGTCCCCACGTCCGCTAAGGTTTCGACGCCTTGAAAAATTTCGTCGTCCCACGCGCTCAAGCTGTCGATTATGTGTTTGATTGCGAACTCGCGCGGCTCCGTTATCGCCGTCAAATTCATCACGCGATTTTGTTCGACGACCAGCCCAAAGAATTTCTCGCAACGCTCAATCTGCGCGGCGTCGAGTCCGAAACTTGCCAACGGTTCGCGAAACATTTCTATCATCTCCGCTACTATTTTAATTTGCGATTTCAAGCATTGCAAGAAGAATTTTCAACATTACGAATTGCGCATTACGAATTACGCATTGCCGTTTCAAGCCACACGAGCAAAACGGAAATATCGGCGGGCGACACGCCCGAAATGCGCGACGCCTGCCCGATTGAACGCGGTCTGACTTCGGAAAGTTTTTCACGAGCCTCGACGCGAAGATTTTTTAGCGCATTGTAGTCAATGTTATCTGGAATGATTTTATTTTCGAGGCGGTCGAGTTTCGCGGCAAGCTCCGACTGCTTTTTGATATAGCCCTCGTAGAAAATCGAAATCTCAACCTGCGCGGCTGCCTCCGCCGAAATTTCTGGCAGTTCAAATGCGGTGCGAAGTTTTTCATAGGTGACGTTGGGGCGGCGCAAAAGTTCGGCGAGCGGCATTGCGTTATGAACTTCGCCGACGCCAAGCTCTAAAAGTTTTTGATTGACTTCGACGCTCGGCGTCAACTTAATTTCGTTGAGGCGTTGCGTCGCCGACAAAATTTCTGCGCGTTTGCTCTCGAAAATTTTCCGACGTTCGGGCGAGGCAAGTCCTATCCTAATCGCGTGTGGCGTCAAGCGCAAGTCGGCGTTATCTTGCCGAAGTAAAAGCCGATATTCCGCCCGCGAAGTCATCATGCGATACGGTTCGTTGGTGCCCTTCGTGACCAAATCATCAATCAGCACGCCGATATATCCTTCCGAACGTTTCAAAATCAGCGGCTCGAACTTTTTCACGAACGCCGCCGCATTTATCCCCGCGATTAAACCTTGCGCCGCCGCCTCCTCGTAGCCGCTTGTGCCGTTAGATTGTCCCGCCGAGAAAAAGCCCGCGATTGATTTAAATTCTAATGTCGGCTTGAGTTGCAACGGGTCAATGCAGTCGTATTCAATCGCGTAGCCCGCCCGCATGATCTTCGCTCGCTCCAAGCCTGGTATCGTGTGCAGGAACTCAATTTGCACGTCCATTGGCATCGAAGTTGACATGCCTTGCACGTAATATTCCTGCGTGTTCAAACCTTCCGGCTCAAGGAAAAGTTGGTGCCGCTCCTTGTCGGGGAAACGAATTATTTTTGACTCAATCGACGGACAATAGCGCGGTCCGATTCCCTCGATAATGCCGTTCGCCATTGGGGCGCGGTGGAGATTTTTTCTTAAAATCTCGTGCGTGCGCTCGTTGGTGTAAGTCAGGTAGCAGTTGACGCGATTAACGGGCGGCGTTTTTTTGGTCATGAACGAAAAATTTTGCGGAGGCTCGTCGCCGCGCTAAAT
>CAMYWI010000184.1 GCA_947302675.1 uncultured Selenomonadales bacterium
TTCCTCGACGTTCGCGCCGTCCTCGAAATATTTTTCCGTGACGTTGCCCGAAATCGGCGAGTAGATTTTCAGTGCGTCGCTTGTAGAAATTTTTCCGTCATGCGTCAAATTCAGCGCGTCGCCGCTTGAAACTTTCGCCGTCGTGACTTCAACGAGCGGCTCTTCACTGCAACCCGTGATAAGGGAGATGGGAAAAAGGAGAAGGGAGAAGATCATTACAAATTTTTTCATATCAGAATTCCTGCTTGAGTCCGAAATAAAGGGCGCGGTCATTGCTCTTGTTGACGTTGTGCCACTCGCCCAAAATGTATGTCGATTCAAGAACTTTGTATTGCGACTTCAACCGAACCTTGCCGTGATTCAAATCATAAGCCTCCGCAGAAAATTTCCACTTGCTCCCGGCGTAGGCGTCAAGTCCGATGCCCGGCTTGCCCGCGATAATCCCGGCTCGCGCTCCAAAATCCTCGCCGAATTTTTTCGCGCCCTGCAAATTCAACTTGGTATTGTCGCCAATGTCCTCCGCGCCCAAAACCAACGAGTTGTCGCCGCTCGCCACGTTGAGATTAAAATTAGCATTCCAATCGTGTTCGTCGCCACTGTATAGTATATCAACCGACGGGGTTACGTCAATCTTTGAAACGCCCTCGACTGTGCCCTCAACCTTGCCCAAAAGTTTATCGGCACGTTCCGAAATGGAACGGGCATTGCCGACCGTCGCCTTCAAGTCCTCCGCAACTTGCGGGTCGCCCGCGAACTTGTTCATGTTATCCGCCATGCTCGCGACGTTGGCTGAAGTCTTGGCGATATTGTCAAGCGTGGTCTTCAAATTTTCAACAGTCTGCGGGTCACCCGCAAACTTGTCAAGATTCGCCGACATGTGCTCGACGTTCGCCATTGCCTGATTCATATTCGCAACCGCGCCTTCCATTTGCTTAATCATGCTGTCGAAAGTCGCCTCGTTGCGCGTCGCCAGATTTTCAAACGTGCCCGTCATTTTGTTTATGTGCTCGGTGGATTCGCGCATGTTCGCGCTCATGTCGACGACCGACTTTTTAAAAGTGTCGTCTCCGATAATCGCCTTGACGCTCTGCAAAAGAACTACAGCTTCATCCATAACGTGCGACATGCTCTCGAACATCTGATCCATGCCGGCTTCCTCCACGCCGTAAAGATACGTGCCATTCTCGACGTATTCGCCGTTATCGACTTTGGGTTGAAAGTTAATAAACTTCTCGCCCATGACGCCGCTTGAGGCTATCGAAACTGTTGACTGTTTGGGAATTTTAACATCGTCTTCAATTTTCATCGTGACGGTGACGCCCGTGCCCTCATTGGCAATTTTAATGACCTTGCCCACCAAAACGCCGCTCAAGCGAACGTCCGACTGCGGCTGAAGTCCCACGACCTGCTTAAAGCCCGCGTAAACTACATAATCGTCATCTCCGCCAAAATGAAAATTTCCAAGCCCCGCCGTCGCGCCGCCCAAAAGCATCAGCCCGCCGACCGTGAACGCTCCGACTTTCGCTTCAACTGACATCACTCCGCCTCCTTATTTTTTAAATCGCGCCGACTCAGTTATCGGAATGCCCGCTTCAGTCGGTATGTAAATTACTTCGTTGCTAGACTCGCGCAGAGCCTCAATCCAAAGATAATGTATGTAAGCCTCGTTGTTCTGAAGACTGTCGCCGATAATTTTATTGGCTTTGGCGACGCCCTCCGCCCGAATCACTTCCGCATTGGCGAGAGATTTTGCGGATTCTTCTTTAGCTCGTGCCTCTTGAATTGCTATTTGACGATTTTGCTCGGCTCGCGCAAGCTCAGCCTCGCCCGCTTTATTCTGTTGCCAAACGTAGTATTGCGGCATGGCGAATAAGATTGTCGCCGCGACCGCCGCGCAGAAGATCGCGCAACCTATTCCCGACTTTATAAAAAGTGCCGCGTTGCCTCGTCCGTTTTTATTGGCCTCCTTCGCCGCGAAAAATGAAATCGCCAAAATCACAAAGCCCGCAACTAAAAGCACTGCCGGTACCATAATCATTAAACTCACCGCCCTAATCTATGATTCGGAAAAAATCTTTGACGCGCTTGTCTTGTATCTTCTTAAAATTATCGGGCGTGTCGACCGCAATCAGCTCGCCGTTATAAACCATTGCAATCCTGTCGGCAATGCGGCACGCGCTAACCATGTCATGCGTCACGACAATACTCGTGACTTTCAAAGCGCGTTGCGTCTCGATAATCAGCTCGTCAATCCTGTTCGTGGTAATCGGGTCAAGCCCGCTACTCGGCTCGTCGTAGAAAATAATTTCGGGACCAAAGGCAATCGCGCGCGCGAGGGAAACTCTTTTCTTCATGCCGCCCGAAAGTTCGTTTGGCATACGATTTTCCACGCCCTCAAGTCCAACTTGCTTTAACTTCTCGCGGACAATCTCTTGAATTTTTTCCTTGCTAAAGTCCGTGTGCTCAACCAGTCCGAAGGCAACGTTATCGCCGACCGTCATCGAATCGAACAGCGCGGAGTATTGAAAGACCATTCCCATTTTCAAACGGACGCGCATCATTTCCTTTTCGTCCATGTGGGAAATTTCGTCGTCGTCAATCCAAATCTCGCCGCTCGTCGGCTGAATCAGTCCAATCATCAATCGGAGCAACGTCGACTTGCCCGAACCCGACCCGCCGATTATCGCGAGCGTTTCGCCGTCGGCTATCTCAAGGTTTATGCTCTTGAGCGCAAGCTTCATGCCGAATTTCTTTGTGACGTTAATCAGTTTAATCATGTGCGGTCACCTATAAATGATGAACGTCAACAGCGCGTTCAAAATAAAAATAACGATAATAGACGTGACGACCGTCCGCGTCGTGGCAATGCCGACGCCCTCCGCGCCGTCGGGGCAATTCAAGCCGTAGTAACAGCCAAGCACCGCGATTACATTGCCAAAAAAAATCGCCTTAATCATGCCGCCCGTCAAGTCGTGAATCGTCGCGAAAATTTTTATCGAGTTGATAAAAAGATAAGAGCTTATGCCCGAATACTGCGTCGCCACGACCCAGCCGCCCAGCACGCCTATTATGTCGCCAAAAACCGTGAGGAGCGGCACGGCTATCATGCAGGCTATCATGCGCGGCACGATTAAATAATTCACGGGGCTGACCGCCATAACGCGCAGGGCGTCGATTTGCTCCGTGACTTTCATTGTACTGATCTCCGCCGTTATCGCTGCGCCCACGCGACCCGCGCAGACCACGCCGACTAAAACGGGTCCAAGCTCCCTGCCGATTGCGATTGCGATTATCCCGCCGACCGTCGACTGCGCCCCGAATCGAATAAATTCATGCGCCGTTTGCAACGTGAAGACGACGCCCGTAAATAACAACGTCAACGAGACGATTCCCAGCGAGTCAACGCCCAAATGCGACATCTGCGCGACTATGTGCCGGAGTCGCGGCTTGTGCGCGAGTTGTTTCATTGTGTCGGCGTAGAGTAAAATTATCGTTCCAATTTCTTCGGCGCGTCTCACCATGAACCCGCCTATCGTCTCGAAAAATTTTGTCAGCAATGCGCCGCCCCCTTTCGACGCAACATTATACCATAAAATTTATTTTGCTATGGATAGCGTCTGAAAAAATTTTTTCGCCGAAACTCGCCGCGTTGACAACTTTTTTTCAATCATTTAAAATTCATGCAGAACAACTCGGAGGTGAATTGATGCTTAAAAAAATTTTGGCAAGCGTCGCGCTACTCGTCGCGATATATTTTTTGATAAGCGTGCCTTCGGTTCAGAAAAAATTTTTATATCCGTTCCCGTATCGCCCGACGGTCGAGAACTACTCGGCGCGGTGGCACGTCGACAAATTTTTGACAGTCGCAGTGATGAAGGTCGAGAGCAACTTCCAAGAGTCGGCGAACTCTCAAAGCGGCGCGGTCGGCTTAATGCAACTCATGCCGGAGGTGAATTGATGCTTAAAAAAATTTTGGCAAGCGTCGCGCTACTCGTCGCG
>CAMYWI010000185.1 GCA_947302675.1 uncultured Selenomonadales bacterium
AAATTTTAAAAATAATATTATAATATAAATTCCAAAAAAAATAATTAAATTCAAAAAAAAAAAATAAAAAAAATGTCTTCATCTCAACAAAACACTCAAACTCTTCTCGACGAATCAAATCTTTGTCGCACTAACCGCCGCGCAGTTAAAAATTTTGTCGGAGCGGGTTGAGTTCAGTTTCTGGGAAAAAATTTCCGACAACAAAACGGTTATCCGACTGGCGACGAGTTGGGCGACGCGAGCCGACGACGTTGATAAATTGATTGAAGAGCTGAGGCGATTAAAATGAGGCAATACATAGTTGACGCTTTCACGGAGAAAATTTTTGGCGGCAATCCTGCGGGCGTCTGCGTCATGGACGAGTTCCCGCGCGATGACTTAATGCAGAACATTGCAACGGAGAACAATTTGTCGGAGACGGCGTTTGCGGTCAAGGAAGGAGCTTTTTATCGGCTGAGATGGTTCACGCCCGCCGCAGAGGTAGATTTTTGCGGACACGCGACTTTGGCGACGGCGTTCGTGCTCTTCAACTTCTATGAAAAAAATTCGCCCCGAATCGACTTCGAGACGTTAAGCGGCAAGTTCACGGTCGAGCGCAAGGGAAATCTTTTCGAGATGAATTTTCCCGCGTACGTGCCGAAGAAAATTCCCGTGACTGACGCAATGCAAGACGCAATCGGCGCAAAAGTCCTTGAGGCTTACCTTGCCCGCGATTTACTGATGATTTTGGAGTCGGCGGAGGCTGTGGAAAATCTTTCGCCGAACCTCGACAAGCTCAAAGCTCTTGACGGACTGACGCAAGCCGTGACTGCCGTCGATAAAGATTTTGACTGCGCGTCGCGGGTGTTCGCTCCGAAATTAAAAATCGCTGAAGACCCCGTGACGGGTTCAACACATTGTTTAATCGCGCCGTATTGGGCTGAAAAACTTGGCAAGAAAAATTTGGTTGCGCGTCAAGCGTCGGCTCGCGGCGGAATTTTGTACTGTGAAGCTTTGGGCGAGCGCGTTAAAATTTCGGGGAGCGCGGCATTGTTCGCCGTTGCTGATTTGAAAGTTTAGGAGGTTGAAATTTTGTTGACGAATGCGCCGAGAGGCACTAAAGACATTTTGCCGGAGCAGGTTGGAAATTGGCTTTGGCTTGAAAATAAAATTCGAGAGCTGTGCGCGGTTTACGGCTACGAGGAGATTCGCACGCCGACTTTTGAGCACACGGAACTTTTTCAACGCGGCATAGGCGAGGGCACGGACGTTGTTGATAAGGAAATGTACACGTTCAAGGACAGAGGCGACCGCTCGATAACGTTGCGACCCGAAAATACGGCATCGGTTGTGCGCGCCTATCTGCAGAACAAACTTTACGCGAACGCGGGCTTGACGAAACTTTTTTATATCGGGTCAATGTTCCGCTACGACAGACCGCAGGCGGGGCGTCTGCGCGAGTTTCATCAGTTCGGCGTGGAGGCTTTGGGCGAGAAAAATCCCGCCGTCGACGCGGAGATAATTTTGTTGGCGTGGGATTTTCTCAAAAGCTTGGGGCTTGACGACTTGAAGTTGAAGATTAACACGGTCGGTTGTCCCGCGTGTCGCCCGATTTTTAAAAAGAAACTCACGGAATATTTCACGGAAGAGATTGATGAACTTTGCGGCGATTGTCGGCGGCGTCTTGAGAAAAATCCGCTGAGGATTCTCGATTGCAAGGTTGACGGCGCGAAGGAAGTTATGGAGGACGCGCCCAAGATTGAAACTTGCCTGTGCGACGACTGCCGCGAGCATTTTAATTCGTTAAAGAAATTTCTTACGGCGGCGGGTGTCGACTTCGAGATTGACAATCGGCTTGTGCGCGGGCTTGACTACTACACCAAGACCGCCTTTGAAATTCAATACGCGCCGCTGGGTGCTCAATCGGCGATGGCGGGCGGCGGTCGCTACGACGGCTTGATTAAAGAAATCGGCGGCGACGATACGCCCGGTATCGGTTTTGCGGCGGGCTTGGAAAGAATTTTGCTCGCGCTCGAATTGCAAAAGCTTTTGCCTGAACAAAATAAAAAAATCGCCGCGTTCGTTGTGAGTGGAGGCGCGGCGGCTGAGATTTATTCCTTCAAACTGCTGACCGAGTTAAGGAGGAAAAATATTTCGGCGGCTATGGATTTTGGCAAAAAGAGCATGAAGGCGCAGATGAAGGCGGCGGCGAAGTCGGGCGCAAAGTTCGCGTTGATTGTCGGCGAAGACGAAGTTGCCAACTCAACCGTCACCGTAAAAAATTTGGAGACCGCCGCGCAGGTCACTGTCCCGCTTGCAGAAGTCTCCGAAAAAATTATCTCGCCGTGAAAAATATTTTGAGTTGCTCGTTTAAAGTCTCTTGAGCCGCGAGCGTCGCCTCCAATATCGTCAAGTCCTTTGTCGACGAGCCGGACGTGTGCATTGACAGCGGCAACCCGTTCTTGTCTAAAACTATCTCTTCCAACGTGACCTGCCTTTCTCCCAACGGCGCGTCGCGGATTTTTTTTGCCTTCAAAACCCGAATCAACACGTACTCGCAACCGAGACTTTTTGCGGCGGCAATGTACTCGTCGAAGTCCGCGTCCAAAATTCTTTTATCATCAACTTCAAAGCTCGGCACGTCCGCGAAAGTCAAGTTGCTGAAATGATTCGTCAAGCCGTCGTTGAGCGCGTTCAAAATCAATTCCTCGTCCGACTTGTGAAAGCTCCCGTCGACTAAAAGAATCGGCGCGACATAAATCCTGGCAGTGATTTTATCGGTCGAGTCGTGCTTGAAGGTGCCGCCCGCCGCGTAGTAGTCGCGAATCGCGCAGTCGAGGTAGACCGCCATTTTATGTTCAAAGTGGTCGCTCGTGACGCTCTGGCGATATTCCAAAGTTTTTCCGAATTGCACGTAGCCCAGTGCCCGCAAGGATTTTTTCAGAACGTCGCCCTTCATGATAACGCGCGTCAAGTCGATTTTGTCGGCGTAGTTGTTCGCGAGCGCATGACTGCCAACCGCCAACGCGCCGAAACTTATCACCTTGACCCGATTTTTAGAAACGCCCATATCTGCCAAGCGAACCGCCGCAACTGTCGCAACCGAGCCGCCTAAACTGTGACCCGTCAAGTAAAGCGTCTCGTGCGGATTTTTTTCAAGCGAACTCTTGAGACGCTCGGCAAGCCCGTCGCTCAAAACCACGTCGGCATAATCGCGAAAGCCCCTGTGTACAAAAACTTTGTCGCCCGAATTTTTCTCGTCAGCGGCGAGCGGCGCGGCATTTTTATTCAAGGCAACGCGCCCGACGCGGAAATCGACTTCGACATCTTTAAGGCTCTCGGTGCCGGCAATCGCCAAAATTTTCACGTCGCCCTTGCTCACCAGGTAAGCCTTCGCGTCGGCGACATTGCTCTTGCGTGAAAGCTTTTCAATCACCCAGCCGCGCGAAGTTAACGCCGAACGCATTAAATAACTTTCGTCGTCGCTGTAAGCTCCCAGTGAACAAATCGCGCAAGCCAATCTAAGCTCCGCCTCGTCAAGTTCGCTCGCCTCCGCGCAGGTCGTCAACGTCAACGCGAACATCAACGCCGCCAAAAATTTTTTCATTTTACAAATTGCTCCTCGACGACCTCGACGCCATGCTTAATGCAATCGGGGCAGGAGCAAAGCATCTTGCCCGTGTCGACGCCCTTAAGCTCGCGACAAATTATCGCGCCGCTCTTCTCGCGGAAGTTCATCAGCATTGCCTTTGAAATTTTCATCGTCGCGCCCTTCGACTTTGGCGACTCCAAATTGCCCGTGCTGTTCTTCAAACCCGCGATTAAAAGTGCGCCCGTCAACGCGCCGCAAGTGCCGTCCATCGTGCCCATGCCAAAGCCGTAACCTTCCGTCGCCCTGAACAAAGTCTCCGCCGGAACGTCAACCAAGTCCGCGCAGGCAACCGCCACCGATTGCGAACAGTTATAGCCCTTGCG
>CAMYWI010000186.1 GCA_947302675.1 uncultured Selenomonadales bacterium
GAATCGCGTCAAGCACTCGCTCGCCCAGCGCGGTGACTTTGTAAATCGAATCCTCCGCCGTGATGTACTTGCGCTTGATTAAACTCGCGACGCCGACCGAATAAAACTCCGCCCAATCAACTTTGAGCGCGTCGAACTTTTGCATTAAAGCTAAATCGTTCGCCGTGCCGTCGAGTTCAAAAACTTTTTCTTCGACAAGCCGCGAGTAAATCAGCTTGTACAGTTTGAACTGCGCCTCGCTCAAATATTTTTGAACGGCTTGAGGCTCGCGGCGTTCACGCGTCAAAGAAATTTCTCTGCCGTGCGGATAAGTTATCAAGCCCGCGCAGTCCGACTTCGCGAAACTTATTCCCTCGTAAAGTTGCTCGGCAACGATTCGCGTCCGCGCCGCCGAAAAGTTCAGCTCCTTTAGCGCAAGCTCTTGCAACGTCGCCGCCGTCAAAGTTTTTCCGGTCGTCAAAGTTTTCTGCGCGAAAGGCTCGGCGATTAACTTCAACAGCATTGCGCGGAACCTGCCAACTTTTACGCCGCGCCAAATTTTCCGCGCCAGATACTCCCCAACTTTGTGGCTGACGTACTTATCGAGCAGTTGCTTTGCTTGGAACGCCTCCGCTAAATTTTCGTCAATCGCTCGCGACTCCGCGAACGCCGCCTTAAAATTCTCGCGCGTGAGTTCCTCAAGCCAAATACGACAATGCGACTTCGGATTGACCCCGAACAGTTCACAATACTGCCGCGCCAAAAACTCGCCCTGCGCGTCGGGATTCGTTGCCAAGAAAACTCGCCGCGCGTTGAGTGTTTCGCGCCTGAGTTCGTTGAGCAATGACCCCTTGCCGCGCACCGTGATGTAATCGGGCAAAAATTCTTCGCTCACGCCGATTCGGCTTTTGGGCAAATCTTTCAAGAAACCGTCCGCCGACATGACCGAATACGACCGCCCCACAAATTTTCGTAGCGTTCGCGCCTTCGCCGTGCTCTCGACCAGTATCAGCGACTTTAAACTTTTCTCCGCCACCTGTTCAACCCCCAACTTTGCGTTTATATCGTCCTGCGTCTTCGATAACGCAACCTTTCAACTCCAACTCAAGCATGATATTTGATAGCTCGCTAAAATCTATCTCCTCGACCTGCATCAAAATTTCGTCGTCGGTGATAAACTTGTCGAACGGAATTATTTCCAAAACTTTCGCCGCAATGCCATCGACCTTGACGACTTTTTTCTCTGGCTCAACTTTTTTCGCCCGCGCAGTGATATTGTACTCGTTCAAAACATCGCTGGCACTTTTAATCAACGTCGCGCCGTCGCGAATCAGCTCGTTGCAACCGCGACTTTTTTCCGCGTAAATATCTCCGGGAATGACGAAGACATCTCGCCCGTAATCGCCGGCAAAAGTTGTCGTGATGAGTGCGCCGCTTTTCTCGCCCGCCTCGACGACGATAACTCCGCGACTTAAGCCCGCGATAATTCTGTTGCGCTGAGGGAAGGTGCCTTGATTCGGAATCATTTGCGGCGGGAACTCGCTCATGACGACGCCGCGCTCGGCGATTTGCTCAAGGAGCCTTTTGTTTTCGCGCGGAAAGATAATATTTATTCCGCAACCCAAGACGGCGACAGTACGACCAGTTTTCAACGCGCCGCGATGCGCAAAGGTATCGATACCGCGAGCCGCCCCGCTGACAACGGTTAAGCCAGCCGCCGCGAGTTCTTCGCCCAACTCAAGCGCGACGCTTTGACCGTAAGAGGTGTTTTCGCGCGTGCCGACAATTCCAATCCTCTCGGCGAGCGTCTCCAACTTCCCGCGATAGTAGAAAAACATTGGCGGCGAGTGTATCTCTTTCAAAAGCGGCGGATAATCTTCCTCGAAGAAACTGCAAAGATTTATCTTCTGCCGTTCGCAGTAGCTCACGAGATTTTCTGGCGCGTCGGGAAATTTTTTGCGCCAAGCAAGGAAAGCCTCAAGCGCATTTTTTCTGACGCCCGACTTCCACAAGTCGGCGGAGTCGGCGAGCCACGCGGCTTTGGCACTCCCGAAGAATTTAACAAGTTGCTCAATGCTTTTGTTGCCCAAGCCGTCCGCGCCGCCCATCGCCGCCATGTAAAATTTCTCCACTGCCTTAACCTCCCGCGCCGTATAATACCACAAAAATTTTCTACTGCAAATTTTTAAGCTTAAAGTGACAAAAAAATTTCGCCGTGATATACTTCGCGGCAACGGAACTTTTTTCAAGGAGGAGCTTATGGAAAATAAATATGTTTACTTTCAGCCGCAATACGTCGGCGAATTTATTTGCGACGCGTCGAAGTGCAATTCAAATTGTTGCGAGCGCGGTTGGAATATCGGCATTGACGAGGCGACTTATCAAAAATATTTGCGCTACCTGCCGAAGACCGCCGAGCTTTTCAAGTACGACGCGGGCAAGGAAAAATATTTGCTGACGAAACACCCGTGCCCGTTCCTGACCGAGAAAAAGTTGTGCTACCTGCAACTCGAATACGGCGAAGATTTTTTGTCGCCGACCTGCCGAAGTTATCCGCGCGTGACGACTTACTTTGGAAAATTTTTTGAGCGAGCCTTGACGCTGACTTGTCCACTAGCCGCGAAGTCAATTTTGTTTAGCAAGGAGCCGCTTAGCTTTGAACTCGTCGAAGTTTCGGAAAAAGTTCTCGACGGCAGAATCATCGTTAATCCCGTAAAACTCGACGAAAAAATTTTGGCTCACGTCATAGAAATTCAAGCCGCAATGATCTCAATTTTGCAGGAGCGCACGCTGACATTCGACCAAAGATTAATCGTGCTGGGCTTTTTTATCGACGCGCTCGACGAAATCTTTTCCTCAGAAACTTTCGACGAAAAGGCTTTGATAAAGTTAATCTCGGCTTATGAATCGAAAAAATTTTTGGCGGAGCAAGTGCCGCACCTGTTGCGCGTGGTTAAGTTCGATGCAAAAAAATTTGCCGCGCTGATGTTTGAACTCTCGGATAAATTTTATGGCGCGGGGAAATTTACGGAGGCGGTCTCTAAAATCGCGGCGAACTATGACGGGCTTAAGAACTTCAGAAAAAATTTTCTTAGCGAGCACGCGACCTTCCTTGAAAATTTTCTCGTCAACGAACTTTTTATCAACTGCTATCCCTGGCGATTCACGGGCGACATTATGAGGAACTTCGGCGTCTTCGTGATTAAGTACAAAATTTTTGAGCTGACGCTTTTGTTGGCGGCGTTGAAAAAATTTTTGAGCGAGGACGATTTGATTGCACTGGCGGATTGGTTCGCGACGCAGTTTGATCACGTCGAAACTTATCACCGCATGATCTTTGATTATCTGCGCGGCGTGGACGAAACTTTTTGGCTAGACAGCTTGCTTGAGGGGGCTTTGTAATGATAACGCCGGAACTTTTGGCGCGAATAAACGAATTGGCACGCAAGAAACGCACGGAGGGCTTGACGCCGGAGGAACTCGCCGAGCAAAAGGAGCTTTACAAAATTTATCTGGCGGCGATACGCGGGCAAGTGACAAGCCTTTTAGAGAGCATAGAAATTGTTGATGTGGAGGTAAAAAAATGAGCAAGGTCGGATTTATCGGGGGCGGCGCACTTGCCGAGTCAATCGTTCGCGGGATTTGCGGCAAGACTTTTGCGCCGAGCGATATTTTTATTTCGGAGATTCGGGCGGCGCGTTGCGAGGAACTTTCCGCGCGTTACGGCGTCAACGCCTCGACGAGTGCAAATTTTCTTGGCGAAGTCGACATGCTGATTGTCGCGGTCAAGCCGAAGGACGCTCAAGAAACTTTCGCCGCGTTGCAAAATAAAATTCCGACGACGACGCTGATAACTTACACGGTGGCGGGTTTGAAGTTGGAGAAGGTCGAGAAATTTTTCCCCGAACATCAAATCGCGCGAATCATGCCGAACGTCGCGGTTTCGGTCGGCGAGAGCATGACGGC